>USAP01000194.1 GCA_900552775.1 uncultured Eubacteriales bacterium
AGGGTAGAAATGCATCGCATTTCGTAAGCAACGCGCCGAACGTAAAACCAAACGCAATGCTTGCTTTGCGTTTGAGAATGAACAAGCGAAGCGACAATAAAAAAGCGGGGCTGCCGCTGTGAACAAAATCACCGCGGCAGCCCTTTTTTGGCATACAGCACACATGTATTTAAATTAAGTTATTTAGCAATGTAGGGTGAAAGGTATGTCGAACCGTCGAATACTTTTGTTGCGCAGTCGATGCTCCAGTCAACAACAAATCTGTTGCCCTGTGAATCGAGGCAGTATTCCTTGCCGTTGTAAATGAATCTGTATACGGCTGTGAGGTACTTGGAAGCTGTTTTGGAATCTACAACCTCAACGTACTGAGGATTGCTGTAGATACCGCTGTCCTTAAGACCTGTGATATCGTTTGTATCTTTTGTGCCGTTTACAAATCTTCTGAGGATAACCTGACCGTCCTGGTTTACTCTCTCGGGAGTCCATGTGATCTCAGGGTTAGCATTGCCAACGTATCTGTAGATGTAAGGCTTGTAGAGAGTCGGGTATGTTCCCGGGATAGCGGAACCGTCCATAACAATGCCGTCAACAGTCATAAACTGGTATGTTCTGTGCGGAGGAGCAACTTCGAAGCCGCCTGCTGTCCATGTGATGTCAGCATAGTTGAGCGCGCCGGAAAGTGTGTCGTTCATTGTTGTGAGAAGGTTTGCAACAGCGTAGTTGGGCAATTCCCAGTCAGCGGAATCGGAAGCAACCTTCACGAGACCGAAGGGTTTTGCAACTGTGCCGTCAAAATTGTATGTAGGACCTTCAAGTCTGAGATCGAAAAGTCTCGGAATCTTTATGTCCAGACCGGTAACGTCGTATGCGACAACATTGTAGTGCGGGTTAATGTCGTCAATTGTGAGGCCGCCGGAAACGGAAGCATACTGTGCGTCGCGGTATGATTTCAAAGCTGCGGGAACGAGCGAAACGCTGTTCTTGCCCGTTACCTTGTAATCGCCGAAGCCGTAGTAAGGTCTTGTAGCTTTAACAAGAGCGTTTGTGCCCGAGTAATTTACGGGATAGCTCTCGTCTGTGTACCAGCCGCTTGCAAATCTTGCCTGTGTTCTTGTGTAAGCCTTGTGCGGTGCGGAAAGCTCCCACATAAAGAGGCTGTCTCTGTACTCTACAACGTCTTTGCCCTGTCTGCCGGTGAAGAACACTCTGCCGGAATAGTCGTTGTCAACATACATCTGAGCATACTCTTTGTTGGGGTATGTGATGTCAACCCAGGGGTTTTTAAATTCTACTTTGCCGTAGCCTTTAAGACCCTCTTCCTGAGCTTCCCAGCCGGAAACCGTTCTGCCTGTTGCAAAACCGTTGCCGTCAAACTCCTGATAAATAAGAGCCGACTGCTGATAGAAAGGTCCGAGACCTTCGTTTGATGTTTCATATCCGGAAAGTCTCCACTCTGCGGCGGAAACGCTTACGGATGCCGTACACATTACGGCAGCGGCAATAACCGCCAATGTTTTCTTTGTTTTTCTCTCCATAAAACATATTCTCCTTTTATAATTTGTTTGAGGACAGGTCAAAAAAGCCTGTCGCTACATCTGTGTGCCTATTAGTATTATAATAATTCACCATGATGTTTTCAAGATTTTCTGACAAATAAATGTTTTTTTAGGATAAATTGACTTTATATCCGATAAACGGAAATAAAATTAAGACAAATGTGCAAAATTTGTGACGTTTTTAACATATTTCTTCGAAACGGGCAGCTCTTCGGCGCTGTTTTTCAGCTTTATTGAGCTTTTCGAAAAGCGGCGTATGTATTTTTTGTTGACAAGAAAACCGCTGTGGCATCTTAAAAAGTATTCGGAATACTTGGATTCTATATCTTTGAGCGTGCCGTAAAACTCCACGGTCTGGCAGTCGGAGGTTTTTAAGGCAAGCTTTTTGCCGATGGTGGTGAAATACATTATTTCATCCGTAGAAAAAGAAAACTGTTCGCCGCCGGCGCGCACGCTTATTTTGACGGCAGAGGTTTCCGGGACGGAGTCCGCCGCAGTCACGGCGTTTAAAATGGAATCAATATCGTTTGCGGTTGAATTTTTCAGAAGAAAGCCCGAGGGGCGTATAAGATTCTGAAAGCAGAACGGCATATCTTCGTAATATGCCGACATAAACACAATATGAACGCAGAAGCTTGCTTCGCGTATTTTTTTGGCAAGTTCAAAGCTGCCGAGGCTGCCGCGCACGATGCGTGTATCGAGAAATATAAGAGATATGCCGCACGAGCCGAGATCACGAAAAAAGTCCGTCAGGTCTGGATTTAAGCTGTAAGATATATTTTCGCGGCAGTGGGAATCGCAGTAAGCGCGTATTGTTTTTATTCCTTCGGCGGAATCGTCGAAAAAACATACTTTCATAGAAAAAACCTCCGATGATTGAATCTTTTAAGTACGTTCGGAGGGAAATATAAAATGCGCCCGCGGCAGCGGACGCATTAAAAACACATCGCTCCGAATTTGTCGCCAAACAAAAATTCAAAAAACACCGCAAGAAAGTGATTCAGAAGAACAGAGCGTATGTATTTTTCCGATATAAAAGAAACACTCTCCGAGTGTGATTAACTATTTGAATTTTTATTTGGCTACTATATTATATCATGAATTTTTGTATATTGCAATAGTTAATCGCTATTATTGTATGACAAATTGGTAAAAAAAATGTGTCGAAACTCGGCAAATTGTAAAAAAATCATTAATTTTCAATTATTATGTATAAAAATACTTGTCAAACAGTTTGTTTTGTAGTATAATATTCTTAAAGTGGAGAAATAAGCGTGCAAATTACGCCTTGAAATTCACTCTTTTAACACTAATGCAAGTAGACGATTTTGCGTTTACGGCGGAATGGAGATTTATAATGAACATTGCATTGATTGCACACGACAAAAAGAAAGAACTCATGATTCAGTTCTGCATTGCATACAAAGGAATATTGATGAAGCATAACCTATGTGCAACCGCCACAACGGGTAATCTTGTTGAAGAAGCGACGGGTTTGTATGTTTATAATACGGCGAAGTCATCGAACTCCTTCAGTATCCACTTCATACGGAGAGCACTGATACCGGCGGACGCCTTTACCTCG
>USAP01000195.1 GCA_900552775.1 uncultured Eubacteriales bacterium
TAAATCTTTATCTAAAAAAAATTATCAACTTTATAAATATATTGTAATAAAATTAAAAAAAAAATTATATAAGGAAGATAATTACTAAAGAAAAAAAGAGTTTTTGCACTGTGTTTTTTGTGTGCGTCTTTATTGCCGATAAAAGCAGGAGCTTTTGATATAAACGGCTACGGAAAGGTTCGTGCTTCGATACTTAACGTGCGCAAAGAGTCAAATGCGGATTCGGAAATTTTAGGCACTCTGAAAAGCGGTGACAGTATAATGATAATAACAAAAACCGCAAAGAATTGGTACAAAATTGATTTTGATGGTGAAATAGGCTTTGTATGTGCGGATTATGTAACGGCTTACAGAAATGATTTGCCAGAAATCAAGAAGGCAAACGAAGATGTGATTCATAACGATTCGCTTAATACGGGTCAAAAAGCGGTGGAATATGCGAAAGAATTTCTCGGCGTTCCGTACGTATGGGGAGGAACGGACGAGAGCGGATTTGACTGTAGCGGACTTGTTTATTATGTATATTCAAAGCTTGGAATAAAGTTAAACCGCGTTGCGGCAGATCAGGCTAAAAACGGAACTGAAGTCGAGTTTTCCGAGCTTGCCCCCGGAGATCTTGTATTTTTCTGGAACAAGAGCCGTTACAGCGAGATAAATCATGTCGGCATTTATGTGGGAGACGGACTTTTTATTCATGCGCCGCAAACGGGAGATGTGGTTAAAATTTCGTCCCTTGAAAGCGGATATTTTGCGGAGAATCTTGTGGCGGCAAGGAGAGTGGCAAATTGAGCATTTCATGGCTTGCAAATAATGTGAAAACAAAACAGTCGTTTTTTGCCGCAGATTTTTCATCGGAGGTTTCGCGTATAAAAGATGATGTGAAACAAAGCGTTGGAATATCGGAAAATACTTTGATTGATTTCGGGCACAGAATTTTTGCCGCAATAAGCGAAAGTTCGGTTGCGGTTAAACTGAATTTTTCCGACTTTCTTATGCTGCCGGGCAGTATGAAAATGTTGACGGAAATAATTCGTGCTGCAAAAAGTTGCGGACTTTATGTTATTCTTAAAGCGGACGGCGTTTGCGGAGAGCTGCTTCCGGTGCTGTTCGGAAAAAGGATAAAAGAATATGTTTTTGAACCCGATGCTCTTGAAATATGTATGTACTGCGCGGACGAAGATATGATTTTAAAATTGTCAAAAATATATTCAAAAGATATTGTTATAACACTTAATACGGAAGATATTCACTCACCTGTTTTGTATGCGGAACATGTGAAAAAATATATGGATTCCGAGAATACGGGATTGAGCATATTAAAAAATGACTCGGACAGATTGTTTGAAATAAGAGAGATTTTGCATGATTATATGTTTCTGGCGCAGGGCGGAGAAATTGATGAATCAATAAAAAACTGTTTTAATTCTGACGGAAGCGGTGCGATAGTTTCAATGCCGGCATCAAGATTTATACACAGTATACAGAATTTTGAACATGAAGCGGCACTCGGAACGATGAAATCAGCTGCGGCAATAAACCGCAGGCTGTTTAAAAAAAGCAGATTAATAAAATTATAGAGAGGATAATAAAAATGGCGATTAAAGAATTTAAAAAAGATAAACTTACGGTACGCGTGTATGATACGCGCAAAGAAATGGGTGATGCGGCAGGTCATGACGCAGCCGAAATAATACGCAAACTTTTAAAAACCGAAGAAGAGGTCAACATCATTTTTGCCGCCGCACCTTCGCAAAACGAAACTCTGGCGGCGCTTTTGAAGGAAGATGACATAGACTGGTCGCGCATAAACGCGTTTCACATGGACGAATACATAGGCTTGCCCGATGAGGCACCGCAGCGTTTCGGAAATTTTCTGAAGGACAGAATTTTCGGTAAACGCAATTTTAAAAGCGTAAATTACATAAGCGGAAATGCGAAAGATATTGAGGCGGAGTGTGAAAGATATACGGCATTGCTAAAAAAATATCCTGTGCATTTGGTTTGTCTCGGAATAGGCGAAAACGCACATATTGCATTTAATGACCCGGGTGTTGCCGATTTTAATGACAAGCGTCTTATAAAAACGGCAAAGCTTGATGAAGTGTGCCGCCATCAGCAGGTAAATGACGGATGCTTTGAAAAAATCGAAGATGTTCCCACACAAGCGCTGACGCTTACAATCCCGGCACTGTGCGCGGCAAAATATATGATTTGCAGTGTTCCTGCGGCGACTAAGGCGCAGGCGGTTTACGATACAGTGAATGCGCCTATAAGCGATAACGTTCCCGCAACCGCCATGAGAATGCATAGGAGCGCCGTAATGTACTGCGACAAGGACAGCGGTGAAATGATTCTTTAAAATGTGTACAGATTATTAAAAGATTGCTTTTACTCTTGAAAAATTTTCTGTTTGTGATATACTTATATCGAAAAGATTAAGCTCCGGAGGTATGGAGATAGTTATGAAATACAGAAAATTCGGAAATTTTGCATCGGTTTCACCGCTTGGATTCGGAACAATGAGGCTGCCTCAAAAAGACAGCAAAGTTGACAGAGAAAAAACCGCGGAACTTTTGCACACCGCAATAGACGGCGGCGTAAACTATATTGACACGGCTTATTTATATCACAGCGGTGAAAGTGAAGAGGCGGTCGGTGAAGCACTTTCAAACGGCTACAGAGAAAAAACAATGCTCGCCACAAAGTCACCGCTTTCGTGTATAAAGACGGCTGACGATTTTGACAGAATTTTTGATATTCAGATGAAAAGACTTAAAACAGATTATCTCGATTGTTATTTGCTTCATGCGGTGAGCGGAGAAAGATGGGAATACACTGTAAAGCCTTTGGGACTTATTAAAAAAATGCAGAAACTTCGCAGTGAAGGCATCGTCAAACATATAGGTTTTTCGTTTCACGGGTCTCTTAAAGATTTTAAACGCGTTGCGGACGAATATGAGGGCTGCGAGTTTTGCCAGATACAGCTGAATTATATAGACGTAAACAACCAGGCAGGACTTGAAGGTCTTTACTATGCGGAGCAAAAGGGATTGGGTGTAATTATTATGGAACCCCTACTGGGAGGCAAGCTTGCCAAGCTGCATGAA
>USAP01000196.1 GCA_900552775.1 uncultured Eubacteriales bacterium
GCGGAAAAAAGCCTTATATCAAAAGATTTTACAAAAATTAGTTTTACCCTTAAACCCGGAATACTGTGGCACGACGGAAAAGACTTTACATCAGCGGACGTTGTATACACCATAAATCTCATTTTAAATGAAGAAAATCCGACTAATTATACTTCACGGCTCTCGCAATATATTTCGCGCGTACAGGCGGAAGATGATTTAAATTTTTCCGTATATTTAAAAAAACCGTATGCACGTGTTCTGTATCTTATGGATTTCCCGATTGTGCCGGCAAACAGCGGTTCTGACTCTTTGCCTGTCGGAACAGGTAAATATAAGCTCGAAAGCATAAGCCGTGAAAAACAAATTAACCTTACAAAAAATAATCTATGGACTCTTGATACAATTCCGGTTGAGGACAAACTGACAGTTCAGATTGTTTCCTCTGATGAAAACGGACTTTCAATGCTGAAAACAGGTGAACTGTCTGCATATGATGCCGATATAAGCGAAATTGCCGAATTCGGATATGCCGATAAAATTGAATCTCTCGGTTATCCGTCATTAAACTATGTATTTTTAGGTTTTAACTTTTCAAATCAGGTTTTTGCCGACTCTGCCGTAAGACATGCGGTTTCATATTTGATTGACAGGGACAAGATTTCTTCCGAAATTTATTTCGGATATGCCCAAAGCGCCAATTCACCTGTTCCACCCTCGGCTTTTTTCTATAACAAAGAAGCGGATAAGTGCACTTTTTCTTCTGATTCCGCCTCTAAAGCACTGACGGACGGTGGCTGGGTACGCTCTCAAAACGGAGTATATCAAAAAGCCTTAAGCGACGAATTATACACGCTCAGTGCGTCACTAATAGTAAATGAAGACAACAAAATGCGCGTTGCCGCTGCAAACATGATAGCATCGTCTCTAAACTCTGCCGGAATGAGCATAACAGTTGAGCCTCTGCCGTTTGACACATATGTCGAAAGACTTCAAAGCGGTCAGTATGCCATGTTTATGGGCGGAACCGAACTTTCCGCAAATTTGGATTTCGGCTTTCTACTTTCATCGCAAGGTTATCTTAATTTTATGAGGTATTCCTCAGAGGAAGCGGAAAATGCAATTCAAAACACATATACCGCCGTTTCAACAGACAGCATTAAAAAAGCATATCTGGAATTTCAATATGTTTTTACAAACGACTGCCCCATAACAGGCATAGCTTTTACCCAAAATGTTTTGCTTTACAGAAATACCATAAAAGGAATATCAAAACCATTTTATTCACGGCCCTATTCCGGAATAAATAAGTGGCACTTTGATGAAAAACAACAGTAAAATATACAACACTGAAGGAGATTACTATGAATAAAAAATGTTTTATACCGGCAGATATAATGCTGCCTCAAAACTGTGACATGTCAAAATGGAGTGTCGTTGCATGTGACCAATACACATCACAGCCCGAATATTGGAGAGAAGTATCGGAATACGTTGGGGATGCTCCTTCGACTTTAAATATTACTTTCCCGGAGATTTTTCTTGATAAAGACGACAAAAACTGCAGAATTGAGCAGATAAACAAAACAATGTATAAATATGAAAAATCAATGAAAGTGTACAAAAATGCAATGATTTTGGTTGAGCGCACGCTTTCAAACGGCAAAAAAAGATTGGGAATCGTGGGCGCGGCAGATCTTGAGGCTTATGATTTTTCCGTCGGCTCCGATTCTTTAATACGCGCCACAGAAGGCACAGTTCTTGACCGTATTCCCCCGAGAGTGAAAATCCGCGAAAATGCTCCCATGGAGCTTCCGCACATAATGCTTCTTGCGGATGATCCTCAAAAAACCGTAATAGAACCTGTGTATGACAAAAGAGATAGCTTTACTTGCATATATGACTTTGAACTCATGCAGGGCGGCGGACATATAAAAGGATATTTAATTCCCGAAATCATTCAAGAGCAAATCATAGAGGCATATACAGAGCTTGCGGACTTTGAAAAATTCAACAAAAAATATTCTCTCAAAGACTGTGCCCCCCTCCTTTTTGCAATGGGCGACGGGAACCACTCTCTCGCAACGGCAAAAACCTGTTTTGAAAATCTCAAAAAGAAATACGGTGACAAAGCTCTTTCAATGCCTGCAAGATATGCACTTTGCGAGCTTGTAAACCTGCACGATGATTCACTCGAATTTGAAGCTATACACAGAGTTTTATTCGGTGTCAACAAAAATGACATACTCAATAAATTCAAGATTTACTGTGCTGAAAACGCTGCTGAAAACGATACCCAGGAAATTATGTGCTATTTTGACGGAGGAGAAGAAAAAATAACGGTGAAAAATCCTCCCGCAACAATAGCCGCAGGAACGCTCCAGCGTTTTCTTGACGAATATATTGCCGCAAACAATTGCAAAATTGATTACATTCACGGTGCCGATGTAACGCGTGAACTCGCCTCAAAACCGGGAAATATAGGATTTGTTCTGCCCGCAATGTCAAAGGACGAATTATTTAAATCCGTTGCATCTGACGGTGTATTACCCAGAAAAACTTTTTCTATGGGAGAAGCGTGCGATAAACGTTTCTATCTTGAAGCCAGAAAAATTCTGTAAGGAGAAAGTAAATGAATTTACACAATGCATCACTTACCATATCGGCGGTAAAGCCTCAGCAATATCCTCCGACAACAATTCCCGAAATAGCGCTTGCAGGCAGGTCAAATGTCGGCAAATCTTCTTTTGTAAATAAACTTTTAAACAGAAAAAGTCTGGCACGAACCAGTTCAAAACCCGGCAAAACCGCAACACTGAATTTTTACAATATCGATAACTGCTTTTATTTTGTGGATCTTCCCGGTTACGGGTACGCCGAAGTTTCAAAATTCGAGCGCGAAAAATGGGCAAAAATGATAAATCTATACTTAACTTCAAGGCCTCAGCTTTGCTCAACATTTCTGATTGTTGACTTCCGACATAAGCCGACGTCAGGAACTGCTGGCCCTCGGGGCCCGTCCCGATGCCGCGGCCCTCGAAGCCATGGGGCAGCGGGGCATCTGGCT
>USAP01000197.1 GCA_900552775.1 uncultured Eubacteriales bacterium
ATTGTTTGCCTGCCGCACAATAAGCGGGCATATTAGCCGCTTATTGTGCTGATGTTTCAACGTTTTTGGTTTCGGCTGAATCAATCAATATCATTCAAGCTCGGCCGAAGCTTCTTCCCAAATACCGTAAAGCTTGTCAAGCTCTTTTTCGCTCTCGGCAATCTCCTCCGAAATTTCGGTTGCGGCAACATAATCCGCGCCCGTATTTTGGAGTTTTATCTTAAGCTCCTCCAAAAGCTTTTCTGTTTCGGCTATATCTTCTTCCGCTTTTTTTAATGTGCGCTCGGCCTTTTGCCTTCTTGCCTTTTCCTTTTTTTCAAGCTCATATGATGATACTGTTTTTTCGCTTTTTATTTTTTTTGGCTGCTGCGGGAGTGATTTTTCAAGATAATAGTCGTAATTTCCGCAATATTCATGCGTTCCGTTTTCATCAAGTTTATAAATCTTTTCGGCAAGTTTATTTATAAAATATCTGTCATGCGAAACTATAAGCGCTGTTCCGTCATAAGACAAAAGCGCGTCCTCGAGCGCCTCTCTCGACGGGATATCGAGATGGTTTGTAGGCTCGTCCAAAAGCAGCAGATTCGGTTTGGCGAGCATAAGCTTCAAAAGTGCCACTCTTGCCCTCTCTCCGCCGCTTAAACATGAAATCTCTTTAAAAACATCGTCTCCGCAAAACAGAAATCCGGCAAGATAATTTCTTATTTCCGTATCTGTCAGGCGCGGATATGCATTTCTTATTTCAGATATAACCGTGCTGCTTTCATGAAGATCCGCAAAATGCTGATCATAGTAACCTATATCGAGCTTAGTGCCGAAACGGATTTCACCGCTGTCTTTTTTTTCTCTTCCCATTAAGATATTCATAAGCGTTGTTTTTCCGCATCCGTTGCCGCCTAAAAGGAAAACGCATTCGCCGCTTTTTATATCCATGTTAACATTTTTAAAAAGACTTTGCCCTTCAAAGCTTTTTGAAACACCCGAAACATACAAAACATCATTTCCGCTCTGACGTGCGCATGAAAAATCTATCCGCACGTTTCGGCTTTCGCTTTCGGGTACAACAAGTTCCGCAACCTTTCTGTCAAGCATTTTCTGCTTGCTCTCGGCAGTTTTTATATTGCGTTCTCTGTTCCACTGACGCTGCTGTTTTATTATTCCTTCTATCCTGTGTATTTCGCGCATATCGTTTTCGTAATGCTTTTTTAACACCGCTTCGTTTTTCTTGCTGAACGCCGAATACACCGAATAACTTCCGTCAAACACCGTAAAACGGCGGTTTTTAAGTTCAAACGTTTTGCTTGTCACTCTGTCAAGAAAATATCTGTCATGCGATATTACTATTATTGCTCCGTCAAAACCCGCAAGATAATTTTCAAGAAAAGCGGTAGCTTCCATATCAAGATGGTTTGTCGGTTCGTCCAAAAGCAAAAGATTGTGCCCCGAAAGCAAAAGCTTTGCCAATGACGCACGCGTTTTTTCTCCGCCGCTCAAAGACGCCACGGGCAAAAGCATATCATCATCCGTAAACCCCAGTCCCATAAGCATGGAACGCGTACGTGAGCGGTAAGTAAGTCCTCCGAGCGCTTCAAACTTTTCCGAAAGCTCATGCTGTTTTCTTATATATTCATCTATATCAAGACCCAAAGATATCTGTCTTGTAACCTTTTCATGTTCGGCTTCTATTTCCGCAAGGTACGAAAAGCATTTTAATACTTCATCAAAAAGCGTTGTTTCCGAGTTTTTCAGCGCATACTGCTCCATATACCCTATTGAAAGCTGCTGAGACTTTGACACAGTACCGCTGTCCGGCGTTTCCGAACCTGTCAAAATCTTAAAAAGCGTTGTTTTGCCGGCGCCGTTTGAACCTATAAACCCAACCTTGTCTTTTGCTTCAAGGGAAAACGAAACATTTTGAAACAAAGTGTTTTCGCCGAAGCTTTTAGAAACAGAGCCTACACTTATTATTGCCATTTTACATTCTCCCGAAAAAATATTACAATTTATTATACACCATAAAGCCTGAAATTTCAAGATAATTGTAGTTGTTTTAAATTATTTGCGGGATTTTCTTTCTTTTATTATATACTTATGCCGTCTGAAAGCCGAAAAAGGCGGAATAAAAAAGCATTTTCCGCTCAATAATATCCGTATAATAAGAAATTTACGTGAAAAAGCTTTCACGTCGGCCGCGCGGCGGCGGAAAGGAGATTATTTATGAGCGAACTTGATATCAAAAATATAAAAGCATATGAAATTCTGGATTCTCGAGGGAACCCGACAGTCGAAGCACATGTTACGCTTGAAAACGGCTCTGTAGGCGTATCGGCAGTGCCGTCGGGAGCGTCAACCGGAATGCATGAAGCTCTTGAAATGCGCGACGGAGACATGGGGCGTTTCCGCGGCAAAGGCGTTTTAAAAGCCAAAAATATAATAGAAACAGTAATAAAAGATGCTCTCATTGGCAGATGCGCGGCAAACCAGCGGCGTATCGACAATGCTCTGTGCAAGCTTGACGGTACGGAAAACAAATCAAATCTCGGCGCAAATGCAACACTTGCCGTTTCTCAGGCTGTTGCAAAAGCTGCCGCAAGCGGGCGCCGCATTCCCCTTTGGAAACACATCGGTGGCATAAATTCATACATGATGCCGCTTCCTATGATGAACATTTTAAACGGCGGAGCTCACGCCGATAACAATATCGAAATACAGGAATTTATGATAGTACCTGTGGGCGCAAAGACATTCCGCTGCGGCGTGGAAATGTGCGCAGATGTATATGCAAAACTCCGCTCTATTTTGAAGGAAAATGATCTGAGCACCGCTGTCGGCGATGAAGGCGGATTTGCGCCGGAACTTGACGGAGACGAGGAAGCTGTGGAGCTTTTGTGTAAAGCCATTGAAAACTGCGGATATAAGCTTTATAAAGACTTCAAAATTGCTCTTGATATTGCATCGTCCGAATGGTATGAAAACGGGATATACAGATTGCAGAAAAGCGGTGAAATGAAAACTCC
>USAP01000198.1 GCA_900552775.1 uncultured Eubacteriales bacterium
AACATAATCTCCTTCTTTCTTAAATCCCAAAATAAATTCCACACAGAGCTTATACATCCATGCCGCGGCACCGGTATACCATGTCCACCCTCCTCTTCCTTCATAGGGCGAAACGGAATAAATATCTGCCGCCATAACATAAGGCTCAACTTTATATACTCCGCATAGAATTTTTGATGAACTGTGATTTATGGGATTAAGCATTTCGCACAATGTCCATGCCGCATCATCTTCGCCGAGTATTGCGGCGGCTATTGCAAGCCAAACCGCAGCATGAGTATACTGTCCTCCGTTTTCACGTATACCCTCGGGGTACGAGGCAATATATCCCGGATTTTTGCCTTCGCCCGTGAAAGGAGGTGTCAAAAGCTTTATTATCCCCAAAGAATCACTCGCCAAAATTTTAAAAGCACTTTCAAAAGCTTTTTTTGCCCTTTTGGAGTCGGTCCCTCCGGATATAACGGCCCATGACTGACTTACCGAATCTATTTTACAGCATTCTTCATCCGCGGATCCTACAGGCGTTCCGTTGTCATAGTACGCTCTTCTGAACCATTCTCCGTCCCATGCGTTCTCATTTGCCGAAACTTTAATTTTTTCTGCTGTTTCCAAAAATGATGCTGCCTTTTCATCGTCTCCTAACTCTTTGCAAATCGGTGAAAAATTCAAAAGAGTTTCCATTAAGAACCATGCAACAAATACGCTCTCTCCTTTTCCCTCTTCGCCTATTTTATTCATACCGTCATTCCAGTCTCCGCCTCCCATAAGCGGCAACCCGTGTATGCCGAATTTTAGCGAAATTTCTATCGCCTTTATACAGTGTTCGTATAAAGTCTCACCTTCCGTGCGCTCAGTTATTTCAAAATATTTTTCAGGTTCTTCAATTGTTACCGAAGGACCTTTAATAAACGGTACCTTTTCATAAAGTACACTTTTGTCTCCGGTTATTTTTACATATTCCGCCGTTACATACGGCAGCCAAAGTCTGTCATCGGAAAATGTTGTTCTGACTCCTTTTTCCTTTTCTCCTTCGTGCCACCAATGCAGAACATCACCTTCCGAGAACTGGTGTGCGGCACATCTTAAAATCTGCTTTCTGCAAATATCAGGCTTTGAGTAGAGAAGCGAAAGAGTATCCTGAAGCTGATCGCGAAAACCGAACGCACCCCCAGACTGATAAAAACCGGTACGTCCGAAAAGCCTGCACGATGTCACCTGATACAACAGCCATCCGCCAACCATAATGTCAAACTGCCTATTTCCGCTTTGTACGGTTATTGAATTAAACTCTTTGCGAAACTTTTGTGTGTCTTCCCAAATATTATCCGTGTTTTTGCTGTATTTGCCAAAAAGGCTTATACATTCGTTTTCGTTTTCCCCGGCGCCGAGAATAAACACAATTTCTTTTTCCTCACCGGATTTTAGCGAAACTTCGGCTTCCGAAAAAAGATACATACACTCCGCACAAGCCTTATCGGTTACGGAATTTGTCAGCGGAAAATAAATCCCGCTTTTCTCTCCGCCCAAAAACATAATACTGTTTCCCGCAAAAGAATTTTTGCAGAAAACCATGTCTTGTTTTGTATACGCGTATAGTCTGCCGCCGCTTTCGTAAATATTCACACCGAGCAGCGGCTTTAAAAAGTAAAAAGCTTTAAGTGTTTTCGGGATTTTTTCATTGTTTTTCAAGCGGACAGATACAATTTTAACACTGTCTTCTCTCGGAACAAAAATTTTTACGCATGCATCCGTATTTCCGTATCTCTCATAAGCTGTAAAACCTTGTCCGTGCCGTACAGTAAACACGCCTTCTTCTTCAAACACCCCTTGCTGAGGCGACCAATACTCGCTGTTTTCTTCCACAGCAATGCCCTCAAACACCGTGTCGGATATCGCATCGTTCTTCCAAGGAGTAAGTCGCATTTCACGGCTGTTTTCGTACCATGTGTATCCTCCTCCGGTATCGCTAAGCAACGTTCCGAAATTTTCATTGGCTATTACATTAACCCACGGTGCCGGCGGGAGTGTTCCTCGGTTTATTATTGCATATTCGGTGCCGTTTTTGACAAATCCGCCGAACCCGTTGAAAAATTCTGCATTAAAGTCCGGAATACAATCTGTCCGCTCCGCAATTTTAATATTTTTTTCTGCAATATCAAAATCATCAATGCAGCATTTCTCAAGTCCTGCTTTGCCGCATATAAGAGAAGATGCGGCGAAAATAAGTTCTTTATCTGCCGCAGACAAAGCCTGAGAGTTTAATATATATAAGCCGTTTCCTTTGTCGGTATCTTTAAGCCCGGCAGCAGCCCTTACATTTTGAAGTGCGGGCGTTTCATAACCTATTTTATCATTGCATAAAAATACAATATCGTTTTTAATACCTTTATAGTTCCAGAAATCATGCGCGCGCCCGCATTGTTCCAAAATTTTTACATCAACATCTTTGTCTGCCAAAACAGTAATAATCGGATTATCGCCCGATATGCCGAGTTTCCAAAGTTCATTAATGGGAAGTGAATTTTTTCTGATATTTTCTTTAATGATTCTGCTTTTAAAAACACTGTAGTATATCTGCGGAAGCAAGCGCAGAAAGAGTTTTTCGTCTCCTTCCGACAGCGTAATGGGTTTCAGTTTCTCATATTTATATGCTTCATCAAAAACAGAAATTATGTTTTGCGGTACTTTGAGTTTTTCGGCAGCTCTTTTTGCATCTGAAAAAGTCTCGCATATTCCGCTTACAAAATTCAAAGAAGCACTTTCACCGCTCTTTACAGTTATTTTAACCCTTATTGCAAAACATGGATCAAGAATATTCCCAAAGCTTTCAGAAAGAATCCGTGACATGTTCTTCTTAAGCTGATGTTCTTCATTGATGCCTCGTCCCAAAAAAGCAGCCCTATCTGTATCGTACTGAAAATTACACTTTTCTCCGCCTTCGGCAAA
>USAP01000199.1 GCA_900552775.1 uncultured Eubacteriales bacterium
AATTGCGGGCCGCCATTCCGCCCGCCGAAGAAACGGGCCATATGGTCCGTTTCTGTCAGTCCATCCTGACGGCCGGCTTTTTATCAAAAATATATAAAGGCTCGGTTAAAAATCTTGTTGCGGCACTCTATGAGAACAAAAAGCTTTCCAAAGAGGATATGTCGGAGCTTAAAAGTATGTTTGATTTGGAGTGATAAATTTGTACGATGTTTTCAAAACAGTGCTTATATTAAGCCTGTTCGGTTTTGGGATAACAGCGCTGCTTTTACTCTTAAAGCCCATTACCGCAAAGAGGCTGCCGGCAAGGTGGCAATACTGCGTATGGATTACCCTGCTGATTTCTATGGTCTTTCCGGCATACAAGCTGATACCGAAAAAAGAGGCTCAAAAACTCTCGATAGTGCCGCAAAATCAAACGGTGCAGACCACAGTGCAGCCGCATGAGGAAACCCATCCCGATACGGTTGTAACTTATGACACACCGATTGAATACCGTGAGGTTAATCTATCGCCCAAAATTTCAATACGGCTTTTTGACCTTATCGCATATATATGGAGCGCAGGCGTTCTCATATTTTTGCTTGTTGTCATTATAAGCTATTTCAGGTTTTTGTGCCGTAAAAGCAAAAATTCGGTTAAGATTTCCGACAACAAGATATTTTCGGAAGTAAAAAAGGAACTTAAAATTAAAAAGCATATCAGACTGAAAGCGTCATCGGATATAGACTCGCCTATACTTGTCGGCGTATTGTTTCCGACAGTATATATTCCCTGCCGGGAAATTCCCGATGACAATATGCGTATGGTGCTTTTGCACGAGCTGACGCATTACAAGCGAAAGGATTTGCTCATAAAATGGTTTGCGGTTTTGGTAAATGCCGTTCACTGGTTCAATCCGCTTTGCTATCTTGCCTGCGCAAATCTGAGTGAAGCGTGCGAGGTATCATGCGATATGTCGGTGACAAAAAATATGTCCGAAGATGAACAAAAGCTGTATATGCAGACAATTCTTAATTTAGCCACAGAAAGGAGCTAATAAAATGCTTGAAAATTTATACACAACTAAAATGAGTGCAAATAAAAAGACCTTGCAGAACAGGTTTACAAAGATCCGCAGGAAAAGCGGACGGATTTCAAAAATTATGGCGGCGGTGATGTCCTGCGCCATTGCCGTAACAATGCTTGGCGGAGCTATCGTTATGGCGGCGGTCGGCTCGGACGGCTTGGAGCATTTTACAAAAAACGAAATTTATTATAAGGACGGAGTTAAATTTTCCGTAAATGTTTCGGGTAAAAATGTGCCCGCATGGGTTTATGAAGATGTTGCGGGCGATGACGGTAAAATTGATGTTACCGTAAACCGCTATCAAACCAGAGATTTAAAGGGAGTTGTAAGCAACGACCAGGTTATAGAGCTTTCGGGAGACAAGGGTCAAATAAAGCTCGCATCACAAAGTTATTCAATGGCTTATAAGCAAAGCCGCGGAGTTAACGCTCCCGATTACTTGTATAACTATCCGTATTACTATTCGGAAATCGATTTTATTGAGTTTAATAACATAGGTTATACGCCCGAATCAATGGCAATAACGGCTTTAACAGATAAAAAAGAACCAAAATACAGACGAATTGCGGTTTATTTTGCTTTCGATGATAACAAAAAAATGCAAACCGCATTTATAAGCTTCGGTATAGCCGACCAAAATGACAATCCCGAAAATATGTCATTCGATGGCATGCAGCCTGTTGACGGATTAACGTACATAGGTAACTTCCTTGAAGATTATACAAAGTCTGTTTGGAATGACAATACCGATAATAATTATTATTTCACAATGTATGAGGATAACTATCAAAACAAAAAAGCAGACGGCATTGACTTTACTATTGAAAAATCGACAACAGAAGGTATTGTTATAAACACAAATGTAACTCTTTCGCAGGCTGACCGCATTATAATAGATGTTTACAATAAAGAAGGGAGCCAGATAGCTTTCAGTCACGAAAAAGACAACACTGCTGCACCGCAATATGTCTTGACACCAGCAAAAGACAAAGTTTATTTGCATACAGGTAACGGTGAACCGCCGAAGCTTATAAGCGAAACAGCCATTCCCGAAAATCAATTTGTAAGCGGTGAAAAATACCGTGTGTGCATTGTTGTTTTGGATAAGGATTACAATGTTATTTACCGCTGGCAAAAATATGTAACAATTCAGTAAAAGGAGGTTATTTAAATGAAGAAAATAATATCTGTATTTTTATGCTTAATGTTATGTACAATTACGGCGTTTGCCGAAAACTCAGAAAAGCCCGAGACCGTGGGCGGAAAAATCACCCTTACGCAGTTTTTGGGTGTAAGCCGCGAAGATGCCGAGAGCGTGGCAATAACCGTAAACTCCGAAACAAACTATATTGACAAAAATACGTTTTATGATATAAGCGACAGTCTTATGCTCACCTCTTCTTTTGAGCCGAAACAAATGGCAAAAGAAGGAATATATATAATAATTAAAAAAACAGACGGAAGTTTTGCATATGCTTTTATTGATTTTAACGGCGGTGTTGACAGATACGGCGCTTTAATGAGCAGAAACCCGTACGCACTGTATACGGCTGACGACCTTTCGAAAATAAGCGCAATATCATCGCAAGGAAAGCCGCAGATTACCGTAAATGAAAACCTTGATATAAGAGTAAACGGACAAAAAGCCGAATTCACACTCTCTCCGTTTATAACCCAAGAAGGCAGAACACTCGTTCCGGCGCGCGAAATATGCAGATATTTAAATAAAAATATAATCTGGCTTGACTCTCCGGCACGAATTTCCGTTTCATCCGGCAGTGACATTCTTGTATGTGCAATCGGCGAAAGTAACTACAGCATTAACGGAAACTTATATGAAACCGATGCGGCGGCACAGCTTATTGACGGACACGCAT
>USAP01000200.1 GCA_900552775.1 uncultured Eubacteriales bacterium
TTATTATACAATTATTTTATTATAAAGTCAAGGAGGTAATCTAATGTTATACAAAAAAAATACATCAAAAAAGCTCGATCCCGAATTGTTTAAAAATCCCACATCCGAATACAGAGGAAAGCCTTTTTGGGCTTGGAACGGCGTTTTACACAAGGATAAACTGCTTGAACAGATTGAATATTTTAAAGAAATGGGACTCGGCGGTTTTTATATGCATACACGTGCCGGCATGGCAACTGAGTATTTAAGCGACGAGTTCATGGGTCTTATAAAATCCTGTGCCGAAAAAGCAAAGGAAGAAGAAATGCTTCCGTGCCTTTATGATGAGGACAGATGGCCCTCCGGCGCTGCGGGCGGATTTGTTACAAAAAATCCCGAATACAGACAAAAATGTCTCCTTTTTTCGGTTAATAAACTTGAAACGATTTCAAAAGAACAAGGCGTAAAAGAGGGGAAACCTTATCTTATTGCCTCATTTGATATTGTTTTAAACAAAAAAGGTGAGCTGAAATCATATAAAATAATAAATGACGGAGAAAAAGCTTCCGGAACGCTCTGGCATGCATATGTTGTTACGGCGGAGGAGAACGGCTGGTATAACGGTCAGACCTATGTTGATACCATGTCGAAAGAAGCGATTGCTGAGTTTATCCGCATAACTCATGAAAGATATTTCGAGACGGTCGGCGATGAATTCGGCAAAAGTATTCCCACAATTTTTACCGATGAACCTCAGATTTTTATGATGGAAACTCTTAAATTTGCTGAGGATAAAAGTGAAGTCAGAGTTCCGTGGACAACAGATTTTCCCGAAACATTTAAAGAAACATACGGTTTTGATTTAACTGAAAAACTACCCGAAATTTTCTGGGATAAACAAAACGGCGAAATTTCTTTTGCGCGGTATGCGTATCACGATCATACATGCGAAAGATTTGCGGAGGCTTTCTTTGACCAATGCGGTAAATGGTGCAAAGAGCATAATATTGTTTTGACGGGACATGTTATGGAGGAACCAAATCTTTTTTCACAGACTCATGCACTGGGCGAAGCAATGAGAACATACCGAGGTTTTGAGCTTCCCGGCATAGATATGCTTTGCAACAGTGTTGAGCTTTCAACCGCAAAACAGGCACAGTCAGCTTCGCACCAGTACGGACGCGAAGGTGTTTTAAGTGAACTTTACGGTGTTACAAACTGGACTTTTGATTTTCGCGGTCACAAGTTCCAGGGCGACTGGCAGGCAGCTTTGGGCGTTACGGAAAGAGTTCATCATCTTTCATGGTATTCAATGAAAGGCTCTGCGAAACGCGATTACCCTGCCTCCATAAGCTACCAGTCACCGTGGTATAAAAACTATTCTTATGTTGAAGATCATTTTGCACGCATAAGCACTGCCTTAACACGCGGCGTACCTGATGTTAATGTTGCGGTAATTCATCCTATAGAGTCATATTGGCTGCATTGGGGACCTTCCGAAAATACATCGGGTATAAGAAGAGAGAAAGATATAAACTTTAAAAACATTATCGAGTGGCTTCTTTTCAGTACGATTGACTTTGATTTTATTTGCGAGAGTACACTCCCCGGGCTTTGCGGTGAAATATCAGATAACCTCGAGGTCGGAAAAATGAAATACAAAGCCGTTGTTGTTCCGAATTTAGAAACAATAAGAAAATCCACTCTCGAAATTCTTAAAAAATTTGCGGAAAAAGGCGGTAAAGTTATTGTTGCCGGAGATATTCCCAAATACATAGATGCAAAGCCGGCTTCTAATATTGAGGAATACTTTGAAAAAGCCGTTAAAATTCCTTATGAATCCGAAAAACTTTTGAGTGCACTTGAAGATGAGCGCTTTATTGAAATACGCAGCACTAGAATCGATGTTAGCCATGATGATAAAGTTGAAGGAGCCGAAGACGGCGGAAGAAGCATAAATCTTATATACAATTTAAGAGAAGATAACGGAGTAAAATGGCTGTTTATTGCTCATGCAAAGAAATTTGCATTTACCGAATACGAGAAAAAACAGAAAATATTTATCAAAATTAAAGGATGCTGGACGCCTAAGCTTTACGACACCATGACGGGCGAAATTCACACTGTTCCTTACACTGTAAAAGACGGAGTTACGCAAATAGATTATGACCTTTACTTACATGACAGCCTTCTTTTCTCGCTGGAGCCATCGGCTGACGGTACAGCTTTGGCAAAGAAAGTTTCCGAAGGCAAAGTTGCAGAAACGGTTAATATTCTTAATAAAGTAAATTACAGAAGAGAAGAGCCTAACGTAATTTTGCTTGATGAAGCCGAATATTCAATCGACGGAAGAGAGTTTATGCCTCTTGACGAAATTATGAGACTTGACGAAAGTTTACGAAAAAACCTCGGATATCCTCTGGCAAACGGCGTTGATGTTCAGCCATGGGCAATTCCGGCAGAGAAAATAGAGCACTATGTTACGTTGCGTTTTAAGTTTAATTCCGAAATTGAAACATCGGCGCAATACGCTTTTGAGGAAGCTGTTGAAGTAATATTAAATAATGAGGCAGCCGATCTTACAGAGACAGGTTGGTTCATTGATAAAGATGTTAAAACTATTAACTTGCCGAAAATAAGAAAGGGCGAAAACATTCTTGAAGTTAAAATGCCATTTTCAAAAAGAATAGGTATTGAACCTTCTTTTATAATAGGTGATTTTGACATTGCTTTAAACGGTACTGAAAAAACAATTAAAGAAAAGTCATCTGAAATTTCTTTCGGAAATATTACTGATAGCGGTATGCCTTTCTATGGCGGAAATATAATTTATGAGACAGAAATTTCAACGCCTTCATGTGACCTTGAAGTTTCGTGCAAATATTTCAGAGGTAATGCGGTTGAAGTTTTGCTTGACGGTGTAAGCTGCGGAATTATTGCAATCAGTCCCTATAAACTTA
>USAP01000201.1 GCA_900552775.1 uncultured Eubacteriales bacterium
GGATGTTCCTCACCATGCCGATCCCACCGCCCATCACGATGGCCCCTACGTGGAGAAACGAACCTAATTTAGAAAACTGCAGCATTCAAACACTTATAAAAGAGTTTTTTGAACAGGATGATATAAAAAAACTTGCCGAATACACGGGAATTTTGCTTGACTGTCCGCTTCTGATAATAGACGAAACATTTCATGTTGCCGCACATTTCAGCCCGCCGGACTTTTCCGACAAGCTTTTCGATGATGCGGTTTCCTGCGGTATGATTACATATGAAATCGGTGCAATAATAAGCAAAAACGCTGCCCTTTGCACCGGGGAACCCGAATATATTAAATTGGATGAAAGTATCTATAAAAGACGTTTTGCACCGCTTAGCAGCACAGGTGTACGGCTCGGATATTTAATCTGCGTTGATACAGACGGGCATTTACAGAAAATTCCGCAGGATATTTGGAAAAAAATCGAAATAATTCTTTCCAAACAGTTATTTATCGAAACGAGCAGACAGGACAAACCTTTTGAAACAACCGAAGAAATACTTATGCATTTGCTCGGCGGCGGTTTTCCGTCCGAACCGTATTTTCGGCTTCAAACGGCAAATACATATTTGGCAGACTTCAAGCCGGCAGCATTCGCCCTTATTGACCTTACTGCCTACAACAGCGAATATGCGCAAAAGCGGCATATTCACGAGGAAATAAAGCGGCATTTTGCCGATTCGCACGATTTTGTGTATAACGGCAATGTGTTTGTTTTTCTGCACAGCATGCATGATATAAATATATTTGCCGACATTGCAAGTGAATTTGGATTAAAAGTGATTATATCCGAACCGATAAAAAGCTTGTTTGAACTGCCAAAGCTTTATCGCACCGCACACGAAGCACTTGAAATGCTTCTTGAGGCCGACACAGGGAACACGTGCGTATCTGTTGCAAGCTTGAGAACACCGCTGATGCTTAAAAATTTATTGCACAGAAAAGACCTTATCCCGCCGAAACTTATAAGCCTTGCCGAGCACGATAAGGCAAAAGACACAATGTACTCGGAAACGCTTTATTACTATCTTATAAGCAACCGTTCGCTTAAGAAAACCTGCGACGCACTGTTCACACACCGCAATACGGTCTTGTATCGAATCCGCAGAATACAGGAGGATTTTTTAATTCCGCTTGACGATACATCAATGCACACGGAACTATTGCTCGGCACCGCGCTATTGCTGTTTGAAAGCAAGGGCGTTGCTTTCTTTGCGAACATTAAGAATAATTGAAAAGGGAATGATTTATTATGAAAGAAAACAGAAAACTGTTAAAAGAAGTGCTGAAGGACATTCGCCGCGATATGAGCGATGAAGAAATTTTGAATCTGTTGGCTGACAGCAAAATCTCGGTCAGCCCGGAAAAAGAAAAATACACTCTCGGGCAGCGTGCCGCCGATAAAATCGCTAAATTTGCCGGAAGCTGGGCGTTTATATTTTCGTTTACGGGCGTTTTAATACTGTGGATGGTTGTAAATGCCGCGCTTGCCGCAAAAGCATTTGACCCGTACCCGTTTATACTGCTTAACTTGGTTTTGTCCTGTGTGGCTGCAATTCAGGCACCGCTTATTATGATGAGCCAGAACAGACAGGAAGAAAAAGACCGCCAGCGTGCCGAAAACGATTATAAGGTCAACCTTAAAACCGAAATTATGATAGAAGATATTTTTGATAAGGTTACTGCGATTTTGAAAAAGCAATCGGAAATGGAAAAGCAACTCGGCAATATACAGAGGGAAAACAATACCGAACAGCCAAAAAAGTAGATACTGTATAATTTTACAAATATGATAAAAACACAAGACGAGAGCAGCATATCATCGGCGGATCCCGTCTTGTTTCAAATATTACGGATTACATCTTCCGCAAGGATTATATCCGTCTTTTATCGCTTCGTCACGGGTGCAGTTTAAGTAAACCTTGTTTTTCTCTTTCATCTGCGACACGGCTCCGCAGTCGGGATAGTGGAATTTCTTTGTATTCGCATTGCCGATATATTCGCAAATTTCTTGATTTGCCGCATTTTCAGTGCTTTGAGCAGAGGTTGATTTTTCGTTTTCGGTCGGGTTGGTTTGAGCGTTGTTGTTTTTCTTCGTTGTAACCGTAACTGTTTTTCCGTCGCTTGTTGCAACAATATCACCCTGCATATCGGTACGGTATACTTTAACATCTGCGTCACGCAAACGGCTTAATGTATCTTCTGTTGGGTGCCCGTAATTGTTATCTCCGACAGAAATCACCGCATACTTCGGCATAATCTCACGCAAAAATGGATATGTGGTCGAGTTTTTGCTTCCGTGATGTCCGACCTTCAGCACTGTTGCCGACAGGTCATATCCGGCATTTAATATTTCCTGTTCTTCCTCACGCTCCGCATCGCCCGTAAAAAGAAAGGAAGTATCGCCGTATATAATTTTCATTACGATAGAGCCATTATTGCGGTCGCTTTCACTTTCCGTTATCGGACCGTAAAATTCTACTTTGCTGCTGCCGAAATCAAGGCTTTCTCCCGGCTTGGGGTGAGTTATTGTTAAGCCCTGTTCGGCGGTTTTGTTTTTCAGACTTTCGTAAGAGCGTGTATCGGCTTCGGTTTCCGGCGCTAACACATTTCCGACCTTCATTTTAGCAAGCGGAGCTGAAAGTCCGCCGATATGGTCATCATCTGCGTGCGATGCGACAATATAATCGAGATAATCAATGTTTAAGTTTTTGAGATAGGTATAAATAATACTGCTGGCGTGCGGCTTTCCGCCGTCAATAAGCATTGTTTTATCATCGCAGAGTACAAGTGCCGCATCGCCTTGTCCGACATCAATATAATGTACCGCAAAGCTATGTTCGGAATAATCGGTCGTATCTTTGGGTGTTATTGTTTTCGTGACACTTT
>USAP01000202.1 GCA_900552775.1 uncultured Eubacteriales bacterium
CTTTCATCCCTACGACAGGGTACGGATATGATGATATCGGCCGCGACACTCTTGAATTGATTTATGCCGATGTCTTTGGTGCAGAAGCGGGATTGGTGCGGACGGATTATTTTCCGGGAAAGCGCAGGAAATGACATTTTCAAAAAAAGAATTGATGAAATGCATGAAACAGGCATAAAATCATTTTACGTGTTGGGGGAACCGAAAAATTTCCGACCGCAAAAGAGAAAAACCTTCCTTGAGCCGGACTATTTGTCGGATGAATACATAGAATTGCTGCGCTATGCCATCGGGTATGCGAAGAAAAAAGGTATGCGCTGCTGGCTTTACAACGAAGGAGGATTCCCTTCGGGCATGGCGGCGGGGAAAATAGTCTCAACAGATCCAAGCCTGCGGAAAAAGGGGATTTCGGTACGGGAAACAAATGTAAGCAAGGGCGAAAAATACAAACCGCATGAAAGGCTTATCAGCGCTTTTTTTGAAAATTCAAGGATAAAGGAAGATTTTGTTTTTCCGCGCGACGGAGCCGTTTGTGAATATACAGCCTGCGAAAAGCGAGAAATATCGGCATGGTGCGATGAGAAGCAGGCAGATATTGCAGATGAGAAAACAACCGCGCTGTTTTTGAAGGTCACGCACGAAAGGCTTTTAAAGGGCTTGGGCGATGAGAATATGCGCCGCTGCCTTTATATGTTTGACGATGAATCAAACATGGGCGGCTGGTCGGAGGGCTTTGAAGTCTTGTTTATGAACAAATACGGATATGACATTGCCGGTTTCATGCCATATATATGCGGAAAAAAGAAAAAAGGAAACGAAAATGATAAAAAGGCAAAAGCGGATTACGAAATGCTTTGCGGAGAGCTGCAAAACGTCAATTATTTCCTCAAAATGAAGCAGTGGCTCAATAAACACGGCATGAAAAGCGTCGGACACCTTGATAAGGATAACGAAACAGACGGCTTTATGCAGCTGCATTACGGCAATTCTCTTAAAATACTGAGAAGCTTTGATGTGCCCGGAATAGATGTTATATGGGGGCAGATAACATATCCGAAGGATGAAAAATGCTGCTTTGAAGGGTATGAATTCTTTCCGCTTATTGCGTCCTCGGCATCAAGGCAAAACGGAAGCAATGAAGCGCTGTCTGAAACCTTTGCGGTATACGGCTCGCAGCTTAATGCCGAGGAAATGCGCTTTGTTATTAATTATCAGGCGGTAAGAGGAATCAATATTTTTAATTTTATGACCATGTCATACGAAAAGAAGGGCATTTTGCCGTTTCAGTACAGACCGAGCTTTATCCCAGAAAACCCGGGCTGCGAATGCCTTTCGGAAATAAACGGGTATACCGCAAGACTTTCATATCTCATGAGAAGCGGAAATGCCGTAATCGATACGGCGCTTTACTATCCCTTCAGAACAATATGCGCAGGGGGAGAAGAAGCCGAAAAAGCAAAAGAAAGCTTTGAAAAAAAGGGGCTTATGCTGGAAAGAGCGGGGATATGCTTTGACCTGGTCGACGAGGAATATCTTAAAAGCCCTAAAAAGCCCGTAGAATACAAAAATATATATGTTCCGTTTGCTCCGCTTGAAACAGATGAAACGAAGGCCTTGCTTTCAAAGTATAAGGCGTGTGCCGAGCCGCTGATAAAGTGCGAAAGCTTCGTCAGATGCAGAGCGGTGGAAAACGGAGGCGAGAGACTTTATTTTGTCACAAACGAGAGCGGCGTGAGAAAGAAAACGGAAATTGTACTGCCCGAGAACAGAAACGTATACGAGATTAATTTGCGTGACGGCAAAATTTACGGCGTGAAGTGCAAAGCTGCGGATAACGGTGTAAAAATTACGATTGATGCTTACAGGGGAGAGGGAAAGATGTTTCTTTGTACCGACAGAAGCATAGATGCGGTGAATGTAAAAACAGAAGAACCCGTAACCCTTATTTGCGGCAGCGCCCATATTTTAAGAAGATACACGGTTGAAAACGGAGCCGTAAACAAAAAAGTAAACGAAAAAACGGTATTGGGCTATGCTCCGAAGGATTTTTCGGGAGAAATAAAATATTCGCTTAAACTGCCCGGTGAAATCAAGGAGGGAGAGTATTATATAGAGCTTGATGAGCCGAGATATTTTGTTAAAGCATATCAAAACGGCGGAAAAATCGCAGAGGTAACAATGCCTCCTTATATAATTAAAACATTCTTAAAGCCGGGAGACGAGCTTGATTTCCTTGTATCAAATACGGCTGCAAACGCCTGTGCGGCTACGGATTTTTTTGATAATATCCCGCCCGATAAGCTTGGCAGCTACAGTGCGGATATGATAAAGCGCGAAAGAAAAGCCCTGTGCGGAGGGTTTGGCGGCAGAGTTATGCTGTACAAAATCATTTAAATACAGAAATTTCATTTTTAGCTTTAAATTAAAAGCAGAAAGAGAGGGTGGTGCAAAACGAAATTGCAATCACCCTCTTTAATATATTTATTATTTTTCGCTGACGATTCTTAAAGTTTCTCTTGCTATGGCAAGCTCCTCTTTTGTCAGAGAAAGAAGGAAAACGAATGGCTGCAAAAATACAGACTTGCGCATCAAGCGTATGCCCCCTCGGGCAGGGGCGGGCAAACGAGATGTTCAAAACTGTATATCTGTAATCCTGAAATCAGTACACTCCGACAGAATAAAGGAAAATATTGATATTTTCGATTTTGTTCTTACAGATGAAGAAATGAGCGCACTTTTGGCGCTTGATACCGCAAAACCGATGATTGGAAAAGCCGAAAGCTCCGAAACAACTGAATTTGCAATGACATGGTAAAATCTTTCTTTACTCTAAAACAACTTGCCGATTGATAGCTTATCATTTTTCGGCAGGTTACACGAGTTTTCTGTTTCAGGCGAAAAAGAAGTATGTTTGAATATTGT
>USAP01000203.1 GCA_900552775.1 uncultured Eubacteriales bacterium
GGTAAAAACCTATGGAATGTATTGCTGTTTCCAATTCTTTTATATCCGCTTCGGCAAAAGCTTTTACATCGGGAAATTTTTTAAAAAGTGACGGCGTGACAATATTAACACGTGCGTCCGTACACTGAGCCGAAAGCTGTACGGCAACGAGAAGCCGAAATGGGGTATCATAGTTTAGTGCGCATTCGGCTTCACTGTATTCTTTGTTAAAAACATCACATAATTTTAAATATCTTTCTTTATTTGTCATAAAAAACACCTCTTTTACTTTATTTTATCAAAAAGACTTGAAAAAGTAAAGAAAAAAAGGTATAATAAATGGTAATATTTATTATTCGGAGGAGATGTAAATGTACTGTATCGATGTAGTTAGGGAATTCGACCCGGAGATTGCAGAGGCAATGGAAAACGAAAAGAACCGTCAGGAAAATAAAATTGAGCTTATAGCTTCCGAAAATTTTGTAAGTCCTGCGGTTATGACTGCTATGGGTTCACCCCTTACCAATAAATATGCGGAGGGTTACCCCGGCAAACGCTATTATGGCGGATGCGAGTATGTGGACGTTGTTGAGAATCTGGCAAGGGACCGCGCATGTGAGCTTTTCGGAGCCGAACATGCAAATGTTCAGCCTCATTCGGGGGCACAGGCTAATATGGCAGTTTTCTTTGCGATGCTTGAACCCGGTGACACGGTTTTATCTATGAGCCTGGCACACGGCGGACATTTAAGCCACGGCAGCCCTGTAAATATGTCGGGAAAGTACTTTAACATTGTTCCTTACGGTGTTTCGGAAGATACAAACACAATAGATTACGATGAAGTGGAAAGACTTGCTAAAGAGCATAAGCCAAAGCTTATTTTAGCCGGTGCCAGTGCATATCCGAGAGCTATTGATTTTGAAAGGTTTTCGAAAATTGCAAAAGAAGTGGGAGCATACCTTATGGTAGATATGGCTCATATTGCGGGTCTGGTAGCGGCAGGTTTGCATCAGAGCCCGGTGCCGTATGCGGATTTTGTTACCACAACAACGCATAAAACTCTTCGCGGACCCAGAGGAGGTCTCATTCTTTGCCGCGAAGAATATGCAAAGCAGATAGATAAGGCAATATTCCCCGGTATACAGGGCGGACCGCTTATGCATGTGATAGCTTCCAAGGCAGTTTGCCTTAAAGAGGCTCTTTCGCCGGAATTTAAAGAATATCAGAAACAAATTATAAAAAATGCCGCTGCACTTGCAAACGCTCTTATGGATAACGGATTTAAGCTTGTGTCGGGCGGTACGGATAATCACCTTATGCTTTTAAATCTCACGGATACAGGTAAAACCGGAAAAGAAGTTGAGAAAATACTTGATGACTGCAACATTACGGCAAATAAAAATGCTATACCTTTTGACACAAAGAGTCCTTTCATTACAAGCGGTCTCAGAATAGGTACTCCGGCTGTTACATCCCGAGGCATGAAGGAAGAGGACATGCGTGAGATAGCGGCGCTTATTTCCCTTGCCGTAAAAGATGCCGAAACAAACCGCGATGAGATTCTTTCGCGCGTTGCAGCGCTTTGCAAAAAGTATCCGCTTTATAAATAATGCAAAAAGGAATGTGAATAAACATGACAAGCCCTTTGGCTGACCGTATGCGTCCGCAGGAGCTTTCGGAGGTTGTGGGTCAGGAACATCTTGTCGGAAAAAACGGTGTTTTAAGACGCCTTCTCGAAAGCGGAAATATACCGAATATGATTTTTTACGGTCCTTCCGGTACGGGAAAAACAACCGTTGCGAATATTGCCGCAAAAAGGTGCGGAAAGAAGCTTTATAAGCTTAATGCCACAAATGCTTCCGTGGCGGATATAAAAGCAATTATAAACGACATCGGCGGTTTTGACACGATGAACGGAATTTTGCTTTTTTTGGACGAAATACAGAATTTTAATAAAAAACAGCAGCAATCGCTTTTAGAGTTTATAGAAAACGGTAAGATCACGCTTATTGCCAGTACGACCGAAAATCCGTATTTTTATGTGTATGGTGCCGTGTTGTCAAGGTGTACGGTATTCGAATTTCGCGAGGTTTCTCCGAAAGATATAGAAAAAGCGCTTTGCCGCGCGATAAATGTTTTAAAAGAATCCGCTGTTAATGTCAACGCGGATGAAGCTGCGATACTGCATATTGCTGAAACTTCCGGAGGCGATGTTCGCAAGGCTATAGGAACGCTTGAGATATCGGCATTTTCAACTCCGTGCGACGAAAACGGAAATGTTAATATAACGCTTGAAACCGTGGAAGCGTGCAGCGGAAAAAGAGCAACGCGCTTTGACAGAGACGGCGACAGTCATTATGACCTTTTAAGCGCCTTTCAGAAATCAATACGCGGAAGTGATCCCGATGCAGCGGTGCACTATCTTGCAAGACTTCTTGAAGGAGGAGATCTTATGAGCGTATGCCGCAGGCTTGTTGTCATAGCCGCTGAGGATATCGGAATGGCTTACCCGCAGGCGATAGCCATTGTAAAGGCATGTGTTGACAGCGCATTTCAGGTAGGTTTGCCCGAAGCGTGTCTGCCGCTTTCCGAGGCTGCCGTGCTGCTCGCAACATCTCCGAAATCAAATTCGTCCGCCATGGCAATCTGGAGTGCAATGGACGATGTTAAAAACGGGAACACGGGCAATGTGCCCGATCACCTCAAAGATTCACATTACGGCGGTGCGGAAAAGCTGGGGCACGGGCAGGGCTATAAATATGCGCATGACTTTGAAAATCATTATGTTGAGCAGCAGTATCTGCCTGATGCAATAAAAAATAAAAAATACTATATTTTCGGTGATAATAAAATGGAAAAAGCGTCCGAAAAATATTGGAAAGATATTAAAGAAAAACGCGGAAAAAATTGATTTAGCCGAAATTATGTT
>USAP01000204.1 GCA_900552775.1 uncultured Eubacteriales bacterium
ATAAGGAATATTATTCTTTATAAAGGATATAAAAAACAGTACAATAATTCACGTATAAAAGCAAAGGCGTTGGCAAAAAAAGACCTTTTTTCTTCAATGCCTAAAAAAGTATACCGGAATGATTTGATATTGGGTTCCATTGCCGGTTTGTTTTCGGAAAAAGTAAATGATAAGGAACTTTCTTTTGCCGATGAAGTATGTGAAAGTTACGGGGTAAATACATTTTTGACAAATGCAGATCACTTTACGCCGGATTTTGAATATTTTCTTCAAAAAGGAATCGGCGGTGTTTTGCTTGATATAAAAAACTCAATGGAAAAGCATAAGTGTGATAGTGATAAACTTGAATTTCTCGATTGCTGCAAAATAACTCTTGAGGGTCTTTCGGCGATGATTTCAGGATATGCCGATGAGGCTTTCAAACTCGGAAAATTTGAAGAAGGAGAAATCTGCCGTAAAATTTCAAAGGATGCTCCGGAAAGTTTCAGAGAAGCACTTCAGCTTGTATGGCTCACAGAGGAAAGTTTTTTTGCGGAAGGAAGATACGCCATGGCGCTTGGTCGTATGGATACGTACTTATATCCGTATTATGAAAAAGATATAAAAAGCGGCTCTTTGGCGCCGGGATTTGCAGAGGAACTCTTGGCATGTACTTTTTTAAAAATTGATGAACACAGGCTTTTTGCAAATGATGAAGAAGTCGTAAATATATGTATAGGCGGTGAAAAACGAGAAGGAGGCAGAGCTGAAAACGAGCTGTCATATTTAATACTGAATGCGGTAAAAAGATGTGCGGTGAGCGGACCGAATCTTTCCGCAAGAGTAAGCCCGAGGGATTCGGATAAGTTTTTTGACGCCTGCCTTGATGTTATCGGAAGCGGTATAGGATATCCTGCACTCATAAATGATGAAGTTAATATTCCGGCGCTTCAAAAGTACGGCTATTCGCTTGAAGACTGCAGAGATTACAGTATGGTAGGCTGCATAGAAAGTTTTATAAGCGGCAAGCAGCCGCCATGGTCTGACGGGAGATTTAACATACCGCTCTTTGTCGAATACGCGTTAAATTCCGGAAGAAGTTTTGTGACTGATGCGCGTTTGGGATTCAAAACAGCCGATACCGAGTCGATAGATACGATGGAAAAATTTCTTGAGAGTGTGAAAACTCAGCTTAAATTCGGTGCGGATGAATATGCTGCTTTATTTAATAGCAGAAACGATATGTATAATCCGAGAGCATTTTCACAGCCGTATCTTTCCTGCTTTTGCAGAAGCTGTATTGAAAGAGGAACCGATATACGCGAGGGCGGTGCGGTCTATAAGTCGGTGCACGGAGTAGGACTTACGGGCATGGCAACTGCTGCGGACAGCCTTGCGGCTATAGAAGAAGTTGTGTTTAATAAGAATTACTTAACTCTTTCCGAATTGAGAGATATATTAAAAAATAACTTTGAAGGGAGAAAAGATGTTAAAGCCATGCTTATATCCGCTCCGAAGTACGGAAACAATTCGGAACTTGCGGATAAATATGCCGTATATCTTCTTGATCTTATGTCGGAATTATTTAAAGACAAAAAAACTCGTGACGGCGGCAGGTTCTATCTGGCAATGGCATCTAATGTGCAAAACATATCGGCAGGACAAGAGGTCGGAGCATCTGCGGACGGAAGGGAAAGCCAAAAGGCGTTAAGTGATGCCGCGTCGCCGATGCGCGGACGTGATGTACGCGGTCTTACGGCACTTATTCATTCCGTTACAAAACTTGATTATAAAAAGTGTGCCTGCGGAACCGTTATTAATCTTAAATTTACAGAGAATTTTTTCAAAGAGAAAAGTAAGCGAGATAAACTCCGCGAGGCATTAAGAGTTTATTTTGAACGCGGCGGACAGGAATTTCAGATAAACTGCGTCTCGCGCCGAAAACTTAGAGACGCTATGGAACACCCGGAAAACTATGAGGATCTGGTTGTGCGCGTCTCGGGTTTCAGCGCGTTTTACACACGGCTTGATCGTGCGGTTCAGCTTGATATTCTGGAAAGGACCGAACATGAATAATTATGGACTTATAAGCAGAATTCAGCATTTTTCAACCGATGACGGTGACGGAATAAGAACAACGGTTTTTATGCAGGGGTGCAGACTTTTCTGCAAATGGTGCCACAATCCCGAAACACTTTCGCGGGAAGGTACGCTTCTTGTGTTTTACGACAAATGCAAAGGGTGCGGCTTGTGTGAGAAAGCCTGCCAAAGCGGCGCTCATAAAATATGTGCTGAACACAAGTTTGATAAGCAAAGGTGCATTCTTTGCGGTAAATGCGCCGAAAGATGCCCGGAAAGGGCGATTGAACCGAGCGGAAGGAAAATGAGTGTTTTAGAGGTTTTTGAAGAGATACAGGAAGATGCTGATTTTTATAAAAACGGCGGCGGAGTGACATTCTCCGGAGGAGAACCTCTTTTACAGGCGGATTTTGTTGCTGAAACGGCAAAAAAATGCCGTGAAAACGGTATCGGCGTTTATATAGACACTGCGCTTTCGTGCGATTTTGCGGAGGTTGAAAAAGTGCTGCCGTATACAGATAAATTTTTAGCCGATTTTAAGGCCGCGCCGCCTGGAGAAATGCTGAAAATGACAGGAGCGGATTATGACCTTGTTCTTGAAAATATAAATCGGCTCCGCGAGAAAAGCAGCGTTTTAATAAGAATTCCCGTTATTCCGGGATATAATTATTCCGCGGATATTATGCAGAAAACAGGCGAAGTTTTAAGCGGTATGAAAGCGGAACTTTTGCCGTTCCACAGGCTTGCCGCGTCAAAATATAAAGCCATGTAGAAGTTCTGCATGATGCGGCGAAGCAGTTGCAGGTTCTCTTTTTCATGCACCACGTCCAGCAAAGGGGCGTCG
>USAP01000205.1 GCA_900552775.1 uncultured Eubacteriales bacterium
GTGCATTATGGTTGACATAACATTCCATGAAAATTTGTTTCCATTCCAGTTCCAATCGTGTTTATAAGTAATTTTATCCGCGGCGATACTCTCATTTGTGGGTCCTGCCAAATCGTCAAACTTATCGCCATAGAGCACATAGCCCGGTTTTTTCGGGTTCAAAGCAAATATTCTGAAAATACCGTCTATTTCACCCATTCCGTTTACACTGATACGAAGAACATCACCCTGTTCGATAGATTTAAGATCTTCTTCCGTGACCCTATCCTCATCAAAAGTCCACGACTGATATTTATTCTGGTAACAGCCGTATATCTTTTTAACAACAGCGCCGTCCTCATCAACGGAGGTTGTAAATTTATCTACAAGCATAAAATCATACGGCGGGTTACCCGGATTAAGTTTAGTCCCACCACTGCTTCCATCTACAGAGTCTATGCTTGAATAATCCTGTTCCAGAATTATTGCACATGCTCCCGTATCCGATACATCATAGATATCGCAATTATAAAGTCTGTAGTCATTTCCCCAACTTGCAGACGTACTGAATGTTGAAAAAGATTTTTCAATTTTTTCAAGTCCTATAAGTCCTTTATAAAACTTCACCCACAAAATACTTGACGGTATCTTTGCCGCAACGGAACCTGTTGTATGATATGAGCCTTCAATAAATCCGAAGGATTTATACGCTGCATATTTTCCGTTTGTTGTGCTGTGATAGGAAAAATCATAACTGAAATCATCCATATGTCTTCCCGTACCGTCTTCTCCGAGTCTGTTTGTATATCCCACTCTGTTATCAAGCGGTGTTTCAATTTCAACAATCTTATTATCCGCCGTTGCAGAAAACTTAATCAGCTGATTGCAGAAAACACGCTTTAGGGAACTGCCGTTTTTATATTCAGGCTGCATTATGGGACTGTCGTTTTTATGTCTGTACAAATTTAATTCGTCATAAGAAAGCGCCAACTCATCCAAAACCTTGTCGGGTGTGTATGTTTCACCCGATCCGTTTACATTTTCTCCGTTTATGGTTGTTTTATCTCCCAGCTTATATTCTTTAACGGAATTATCAAATGTAAAAATTCTTAAATTTCCAGATTTGCCGGAACCTATTCCCTTCATATCTATACTTCCGATTATAAGATAACCGTACTGCAAACCGCTTGAATTTGATGCCGAATTATACCCTGCAACCTGTCCGTCGGCAGTAAAATAGAAAGTTGATTTATCTCCCGGGCGAAGCTTTGAAAACTCTTTTTCAACCGATTTTACAATCTCGAAGGTATCTTCGCCAATCAGTATTTTACCGTCTCCTATTTCATTGACAATACCCTTGATTTTATCGCTGCATACAGTAACCGTGACAAGCTTGCCGTCTCTGCTTTTTGTAACTGACAAAACATTATTTTCTTTTATTTTATCAAGACCTATTTCTTCGCCGTCTTTATAGATTTTATATTTGAGCTCGGAGTCCTTCGGGTCAAGCTTTAACGTCTTGTTTCTTCCCGACGCATCAAGATATTTATCGGTAATTGTTCCGCTTGACGCACTTATCGATTTTACCAGCATAACCTCAGAATTGTTTATATATACAATCTCGGCTTTTTTGTCACCGTTTGTATCTACAAGTCTTAAATAACCCGAATCAGGTTTAATATCAGCATCGCTTGGCGCACTGTCCATAAATTTGCCGTTGTAAATAAACGACGCTCCGCTTATTGTCATGCTTCTGCGAGTGTTATTCTCATCGAACCAGACAACCGAATTAACCGAAGTGCTGTCATCTATATTGTCGGCAAGAAGAATTTCTTCTCTAACAGAGTTAGCAATATTAAAACTCATAAGCACTTTATTATCGTCTTCATCAATTTTGTAGTAGCCCTTAATCGGATAACCGAGATAATTATATGCGCCGGTTCCGTTTTCAATATATTGCTCACCGTCTATAATTACATTTCCGTCTTTTGCAGCACCTACGGAATTATAAGACGAAATTTCATTTGATATAACGGTTCCGTTAACCTTATAAATACCCATCCAAAGCGTCATCGGATTTTCTCCGTCATTGGTGTGAAAATCATTTTCCGGATAAACTTTTTTCTGAAGAACATCAGTCTTCATTGCATTAAAAATAAGCTGAGCCGCATCGCCCCATGTACATTCCGCAAAATCTCCGATTGTAAGGTTTTTAAGCACTCCCTGCATTGAAGCTACCGTAAGTGCACCGCCCGGATATCCGCCGTAAGCCGTAACGTAAGGTTCATAACCAAGAATGGTTACAAGAATCTTTGCCGCCTGTTCTTTTTTCAGTGTTTTATCACTTCCGAATGTACCGTCTCCGAAACCGCTGACAACACCCATTTTGTTTGCGGCGCTTATTGCACCCGAATTTGCATTGTCGCTTTTAACATCGGTAAATTCCGTATCGCACGGGGCAAATTCAGCATCCGACCCCGTAATCATCATTGCTTTTGCAATAAAGTCTCCGCGCGTAATACTTGCATTAACATCAAATGTTGTTTCGTCAAGTATACCGAATCGGAACAATGTTCTGACAGCTTCAGCATATTTACCGTAATCACGCACCTCATTTTCATCCGTCTCAGTTACGGTTTCCGTATCTGCAGCAGACGTTTCCGCTTCCGCAAATGTGTTCAGACATAAAGAAGAAAACACCAATAAAACCGAAATGAAAAGCGAAATTAAACCCATTCTCTTTTTAACCATTGCAAAACCACCTTAAAATTTTTTCAGAACTTTAAATGCTTATTCAGTTCATTACTATAGGTTAATTATACAGTAATACAATTTTTTTGTAAAGCATAAAATGTTGCATTTTACCTTAAAAGCTGAATATTTATATACTGAAAAAAATTTTTGCAAAAAATTT
>USAP01000206.1 GCA_900552775.1 uncultured Eubacteriales bacterium
GATAAGGCTTGATTTTTCCGTTGTAAACGATTTAAGCTATTATAACGGTATAATATTCCGCGGATTTTTGATGGGAGTTCCGGAGGCTGTTTTATCCGGCGGAAGGTATGACAAACTTCTGCATAAACTCGGTAAAAAAGGCAATGCGGCAGGCTTTGCGGTGTACACCGATTTGCTTCAAAAGTATTCGGATGATGAAGAGGATAACGATGCCGATATATTGCTTATATATGATGAAAAAACAGATCCTTCACGTTTGATGAAAGAAACACTGCGTCTTGCCGGAAAAGGATTCAGCGTAAGAGCTCAGAAAAACGAGAAAACAAAGCTCAGAAGCGGTGAAACAATAAGATTTTCGGGAGGTAATGAGAATGCTTAATATTGCATTGCCGAAAGGCAGACTCGGAAGCCGCGTATATGATATACTTGAAAGAGCGGGTTACGGCTGCGATGAACTGAAGTCCGAAAGCAGAAAACTTATATTCGAAAGTCCCGAAAACGGTGTAAGATATTTTTGGGTAAAGCCTTCAGACACAGCAATATATGTCGAACACGGTGCGGCGGATATAGGCGTTGCGGGGCGTGACATTTTACTTGAATACTCACCCGATGTATATGAACCGCTGGACCTTAAGACTGGATTATGCCGTATGGCTGTGGCTGCAAAAAAAGGGTTCAGATATAAAAACGGAAAAACTCTGACTGTGGCAACAAAATTTCCGCATATAGCACGCAGATATTTTGAAGGCCGCGGCAAAGATATCGATATAATTAAATTAAGCGGTTCAATTGAGATTGCTCCCATACTCGGTATGTCTGATGTTATTGTGGATATTGTTGAAACAGGCAAAACATTAAAAGAAAACAATCTCGAAGTAATTGAAACCATTGTGGATATAAGCGCAAGACTTATAGCAAATAAATCGAGTTTTAAATTTAAAAACGAAGAGATAGAAACTTTGATTGACAGAATATCAAAACTTCTTTAGAAGGTGAATGTATGATAAAAATTGTAAAAGACTATAAAAATGATGTTATAATAGACAGAACAGCGGAAAAACTTAAGATAAGCGAAACGGTATCGGATATAATCTCGAATGTCCGCAGAAACGGAGATAAAGCGCTGCTTTCTTATGCCGAAAAATTTGACGGTGCCATGATTTCCAATCTTGAAGTTTCAAAAGAAGAACGCGAAGCTGCACTTGAAGAAACGGGTGATTTTGCCGATATTCTGCACGAAGCCGCCGAAAATATCCGCTCGTTTCACATAAATCAAAAAAGGAGCGGTTTTGTGTGCGGCGGTGAAGGAAAAATTCTCGGACAGAGAGTTTTGCCTTTGCGCAGAGTAGGTCTTTATATCCCGGGGGGAACGGCAGCGTATCCGTCAACGGTGCTTATGAATGCGATTCCGGCTAAAATCGCCGGAGTGCCCGAAATTGTTATGATAACGCCCACAGATAAAAACGGGAAAATAAATTCGGCGGTTTTGGCTGCGGCCGAAATTGCAGGTGTGGACAGGGTATTTAAATCAGGAGGAGCCCAGGCTGTTGCCGCACTTGCATACGGAACAGAGACAATAAGACCTGTAAATAAAATTGTAGGTCCCGGAAATGCTTTTGTTGCGGAAGCAAAAAAACAGGTTTTCGGCGTTTGCGATATAGATATGATTGCAGGCCCGAGCGAGATTCTGATTATTGCCGATGAAACATGTGATGCGCGTATTGTTGCGGCTGATATGCTTTCTCAGGCAGAGCATGACCGCATGGCGTCAGCTATTCTTATAACAACATGCGAAAAACTTGCCGCAAAGGTGTCGGAAGAACTTGAAAAACAGCTTTGCAGCCTTGAAAGAGAAGAGATTGCGCGTGCTTCGATAGATAATCGCGGAAAAATTATTATTGTTTCTTCAATTGACGAGGCTATAAAAATATCAAACGATATTGCGCCCGAGCACCTTGAACTCTGCACGGATAATCCTTTTGATTATCTGAACTCAATAGAAAACGCAGGTTCCGTTTTTCTCGGAAAGAACTGTCCCGAAGCGTTGGGCGACTATTTCGGAGGGACAAATCATACACTGCCGACGGGCGGCACGGCAAAATTTTCAAGTCCTCTGTCGGTTGACGATTTTGTTAAAAAGTTTTCATTTACATATTATACAGAGGATGCTCTGCGGTATGCGGCACCGAAAATAGATGAATTTGCAAGACGTGAAGGTCTTACGGCTCACGCGAAATCGGCTACTGTGAGGTTAGAAAAATGAGTATATTTTTAAACGAAAAATACGCATCTCTTAAAGCTTATGTGCCTGGAGAGCAGCCTCAGGATAAAACTTACATAAAACTTAACACAAACGAATCTCCCTATCCGCCGTCAGACGGTGTTATAAAAGCTGTCTGCGCTTCGGAAGGCGGAAAACTCAGATTATATCCCGACCCGGACTGCAAAAAGCTTTCAGAGACTTTTGCGTGCGCATATGGCATTGAAAGCAAAAATGTTGTATTCGGAAACGGATCAGATGAGATTCTGTCTTTTTTATTCGCGGCTTTTTTAAGTAAAAACGGCGTGAGCTTCCCGGATATAAGCTACGGATTTTACAAGGTTTTTGCGGAACTTTACGGTGTTTCCTATAAAGAAATTCCGCTTCGCCGGGACTTTAGTGTGTCTGCAGATGACTACGCTAATATAAGAAGCGGAGTGGTTATTGCAAATCCAAATGCACCTACCGGGCTTTTTATGCCTCTTAAAGATATAGAAAAGATAGCCGCTTCAAATCCTGATAATATAGTTGTAATTGATGAGGCATACATAGA
>USAP01000207.1 GCA_900552775.1 uncultured Eubacteriales bacterium
TACGGCCTCCTGCTCTTCGGGAGTCAATCGTTCGTTTTCGTAATCCGAATCGAGCAGCCGGCGGCGGGTGACGATGTGGCCGTAGTTTGGCAGGTTTACGTTTGTAACAAGATCTCCGAGACCCAAAAGCGCCTTAATCTGTATAACGCCTTCTTCGCCCGAGGGGTTAAGCTCAAATTCCTGCTCGCCGGAGACCATTTTGCGGCTTTTCTCCATTCTGTCGGCAAGCAGCTCAAGCCTGAAGTCTACGGAAGTGAGATCAAATCCCCAGCTTTTAACGGTTTCGGGATTGTCAAGATACCATGTTCCGGGGCAGAACTCGGCAAGGTGTCTGTCGCCCGCGGCCGCGATATATCCGTATTTTTTAAATAAATCCATTTTAACCTTCTGAGCGCACTGGAATACTCTGTTGAGCCAGTTTGTATCGTTGCCCTCGGTGAAGCCTTTTTCGCCGTATTCTTCGCAGAATTTTTCGTAATACGGGAAAATATCATGGTTTCTGAAGTGAGCGGAGGTGAGCCATGTGAAATGGTTTGTTCCGATTACGTTTGTTTTGATTTCACTTCTGTCTATTTCTTCACATCCCAAAGCTTTTTGCATAACTTTAGCCAAAAACTTCTGAGTTCCGAAAACTTCGTGGCAGCAGCCGAAAGCTTTGATTTTCGGGAACACTCTGTAAAGAGTTCTGACGCACATTGCCATGGGGTTTGTGTAGTTTATAACCCATGCATCGGGCGCATAGTCGCGTATTGCCGCGGCAATCACTTCATACATGGGCACCGTGCGCAGCGCGCGGATAATTCCTCCGGGACCTGTGGTATCGCCCACAGACTGATATATGCCGAATTCCTCGGGCGCGTGAACATCCGAACGCATCTCATCAAACGTTCCCGGCAGAATCGATATGATAATGAAATTTGCACCGGTTAAAGCTTCGCAAAGAGTAGGGGCGGTGGTGTAATACCAGTTGTCCGCGTCTTTGTGAACTTCCCTGATTTTGTTTCCGATTGTTTCGTTTGCCTTTGCCGCTTCCAAATCGATATCATAAAGGCAAACCTCGCCGCTCAAGCTTTTTTCCTGAGCGAGATCGCTCCTCAGATTCCATGCCCAGCCGCGTGAGCCGCCGCCTATATAAGCGATTTTGATTTCCGAAGCGGAATTTTTTTCAACTTTCATTTTCTGTACTCCTTTTTTTAAATTGTTTTCTATACTTCTATTATAAAAGAATAAATTGGATTTTCTACTGATTTTTTGCTGTTATTTTCAGAATTACATATATTTTGCTGTCTGTGGCGTATATTTTGAAGCGGAAGTGTAAAACTAATTGCATAATATAAGAAAATATCGGTGAATGGAGACAGCTATGAGTTTCAAAGAAAAGATCAAAAAAATTTTTTCAAAGTTTACACCTCTTTATACTTTGCTTATTTCAATATGTGTCGTACTTATATTGGGCGTTGTGACAATATGCCAGGGTGCGGAAATAAAAAATGTAAAAAGGCAGATGCAGCAAGGCTATACGCGTTCTTTAAGCGAGCTTACAACGTATGTTGACAATATAAATGTAAATCTTGCAAAGAGCGTTGCGGCAAGTGATTCGCGTGAGCTTTCAAAGCTTGCAAACAAAATATACAGCTCATCGGCGGGGGCGGCTGCGGCTCTTTCATCGCTTCCGGTGACAGATGTGACGCTTTCGAACACTTCAAAATTTTTGGCGCAGGTTGGGGATTATACTTACAATCTGTCCCTTGCGCACATTGACGGCGGAGAGATAAGCGATGAAGAATACAATACGCTGTTAAATCTCGGCAGATATGCAAAATCGCTTTCGGAATCGCTTTACGGTATACAAGACTCGCTGTTTTCGGGAGAAGGCTCCGGTGGCGGAGACAATACGGTTTTTGCCGGAGAATTTGAAGAAATAGAACAGAGTTTTGCGGAGTACCCGGCTCTTATATATGACGGACCTTTTTCCGAGCACATTCAAAACGCTTCGTCCTCAATACTCGGCGCTTTGTCTGAAATATCGCCGGACGAGGCAAAGGAACGCGCCCTTTCGGCAGTGGGTGACGAAAGACGCGGAGATATTTCCGAAAGCGGAGAGATAAACGGAAAAATTCCTTCTTACGGGTTTAACATAACTCCCGAAAACGATAAAAACAGAAGTATTTCCGCCGAGGTGACAAAAAACGGAGGCATGCTTTTGTGGATGCTGGACACAAGAATTCCGCAGGAGACGCGCATATCGGTTGAAGAAGCGGTTAAAAAGGCATATGACTTTTTGTCGCTTTTGAAAATATCTTCCATGAACGACACTTATTATGAAATAAAAGACAACAGTGTTCTTATTAATTTTGCGTTTGGTGACGGCGGCATTTTGTATTATCCTGACCTTGTCAAAGTGAAAGTTGCGCTCGATACGGGAGAAATTTTAGGTGTTGAAAGTCACGGGTATATAATGAACCACAAAGTGCGCCAAAACGGCAATTTTAAATTTTCCGATGCGGAGGTGCTGACGGCAATCAGCCCGAAAATAAATGCGGATTCCTTAAAACGCTGCCTGATTCCGACAGACGGCGGAGGAGAAATTTATTGCTATGAGGTTCACGGAGGGTTTGACGATTACGAATTTTTGATTTATCTCAATGCGGAAACGCTGAGGCAGGAAAATATTTTAATGCTGCTTGTCAACGAAAACGGAACGCTGACAATATAAAGGGGAGCCGCATTATGAATCGGGGGATGCGGCAAAACGAAAAAGTTTTGCCGTATCCTTTTTTGTTTTGAGCTATAAATATTATTTATA
>USAP01000208.1 GCA_900552775.1 uncultured Eubacteriales bacterium
GGTCCAGTCGGCTGTCTGGTAGGTCGGGAGACCGAAGTGAACAAACATTCCGAGCCTCAGGGCAAAGTAATTCCGAGTGCTTTAAGCGAGTTTGCATCATCATCTGAATCGCTTTGAAGTGTGCTTGCCGATATTGGGTTAAAACATGTAATGCACAGCGCGAAAGCGATAATAAAAGTTATAATTTTTTTCATTTTACTGTCCCTCCGTCGGAATAATTCATCAGACCGCAAATCATCACGGCAGCTTCGCCTCTTGTGAGAAGTGCGGAAGGTTTGAATTCCGTTTCGGCAAAGCTTAAAATCCAGCTGCCGGAAAGAGCCGCAACAGCATCTGCTGCATATGAGCTTATTTCAGCGCTGTCTGAAAACTCTTTTTTTGCTGCCTTAACGGAAATTGATGCATATTTTGCTGTTCTGCTTATCATTACGGCAGCGTCTTCACGTGTTATATTGTCGGACGGACGGAAGAAACCGTTATATCCGAGTATTATTCCCGTTGTTGAAAGTGACGGTACATATTCGTAAAACCAGTCGTTTTCGTAAACATCGGAAAATACTGCGCTGCCCTGTGCTTTGATATTAAATGAAACAGCAAGCATTTTTGCAAATTCAGCACGTGTAACGTTATTTTGCAGACGGAGAGAACCGTCTTCATAGCCGTTCAATATTCCCTTTTCGATAAGTGTTTGTGCCGCTTTTTCGGGAGAGAGAGCAGCTTCGGTATTATCGGGTTTGGGAGAGAGCATATTGCTTCCGCCCGAAATTGTTGTTGAAGAAGATGAGCCGGAACCTGAGCCTGATCCGCTGCTCTTTTCTTCTTTAATTGCTTTCTTTACGTATTTATTGAAAAGTGCAGAAACATCGCTTTTTGTCTCGATCGAATCTTTTTCTTTTAATATTCCCGCAAATACTTTGTATCTGTGAGCTGAAGGAATTGAATGAAAGTCGCTTCCTGAGTCCATGTTTATTTCGAAATAATCGGAGTTTGAATCAAGAATTTCGGAAAGCTCGTTTCTTCCTTCGGCGGATATAACTTTTGAAAGCATTACTTTTTCGTTAAACAATTCGGAAAGAGGAAGTCTTTCGTAGTCATTTTTTTTCAAAAGAGAATCAAGCGAAGAAGTCTGCTTTTCGGAAAGCGCGTTTAAAACCTCTTCGTAATTCGCAATATATTTTTTTGCGCTGCTTAAGCCGTTTATGCCGGAGTTTAAAAGCTCATTTACCACACATGCTTTTACCGCTGTCTCGTTAGCCGAAAAGAAGTTAAATTTCTTATCTGTTTCGAAAGAGCGCATTGCAAAAAGATATTTGCCTATAAAATCTTCATCGCATTTAATGGAATCGGCATCTATTCCGAGTTTTGTTAAATTGCCGTCGGTTTTAAGAACTTCGGTAAGCTTTAAAGCACTGTCGGCTTCGTTTATTTCACTGATAAGATTTTTGGTATCCTCGCTGTCGGGCGTGCATATTATAACGCTTCGTGTCATGGATTTTTTAATGCCTTCGGAAGTGTAGAATAAGCAGAAAGAATATTTGCCGCCCGAAATATCCGAAGGTATTTTTTCGCTGTATGAAAATGTCCCGTCATCGTTTGATTTGGCGCTTGATGAAAATACCGGTTCTTCATCTTCCGAATGTTCAGTTCCGTCATATTTAAAAAGTTTTACGTCAGCGGTTTTGGTGTCGGAATAAAAAATACCGTCCGCCATCAGCTCATCAAATGAAGAAGAGCAGTGTACATCGAAAAATTCGGGCAGTTTTACGGAAACGTTATATGTGTTTACGGTTCTGCCGTTTTGCGATGTAACGAGGACTTTGTCGCCTGTTGCAATCAGCTCATTGTCGGAAAGAGGTGTTCCGTCACGCACAATCTGAACCGAAGCTCCGTTTTCGGCGTTTAATGAAGACACAAGCTCACTTGCCGTATAAACTTCGGGCGATTCGGCTTTTAATGAAAAACCGTCAATCCCCGAAGGATTTTCCGAAATTTTAATAAACTCATTGTCTGAAGTTATTTTGGCCGTATACGGTGTTATGTCAAACACATCGTCCGGTGCAAGAACAGCAGTGGGTGTAAAATATTCAACGGCAATAAACTGCCATCCCGGCTGGTGGCTTAAATCAGTGACTGTTTTTATTTCTACACCGTTTACATAAACCGTGCATAAGGGCATATCCGTTGAAGAAACTTTCTCATTTATAACAATGCAGTACTCTAAACCTTCTTTAAAATCGCAGATTTTTTCATCTGTTGCTTTCACGCGCAAAGCTGTTGCGCTCATGGAAAGAGTAGTGTTCCAGCGTCTTTTGTTACCTTCGGACGGACTGTCCGTAACCCACATTAAGCATGAATCGTCGCTTACGCCGCCTACTTTTTTAAACTCAACTATAATTCGTCCGTCAGTAACGGGAGAACTATCTTTATTTAAGTATGTGGAAGCTGCGGCATTATGCGGAAAAGTAAATAAACATCCGCAGAAAATTGCTATAGCAGACAAGAGTGATAAAATGTTCTTTCGCATTATCACATGCTCCTTTCAGTTTAAGTTAGATAAGTTTTTCCTGTGGTATTAACGTGCACTTTAATTATATACAAAAAAAATTTTTACGTCAAGCTGTTGTCTGATATTTTCACAAGAGACATTTATTTTCACTTGTCATTTTGGTGCTTTAATGATAAAATTTAAGTAAGATATTGGTCTTAATGTGCAAAATACAAGATTTGGAGGGAAATCGCACGACGGATGGCAGGCACGTTGAACGGGCCGGATTCATGCGCATTCTCGATGTAT
>USAP01000209.1 GCA_900552775.1 uncultured Eubacteriales bacterium
TCTGGAGATTGAACGCCGGGTATCTGCTGACAGTGTGATCGTCATCGACCAGATTGAATACGAAGTTGATTACCGTTTTGCACGGCAGCGCATCCGTCTGCGCTATTCTCCGGATATGAAAGAGATCTTCATCGTGGAATCGGATGGAACACTAACCCCGATCCGACTTCTGAACAAAACGGAAAACGCATTGATAAAAAGAGAAAAAGTACACTTATGTAAAGGATATAATGGTATCGTAATTTAAGACACTTCAAGAGACATTTCTTAATGAATCTGATATACTGTAAACACTACAGAAAGAAGGATTATTATTATGTCTCGAACAAGAAGAAATTTCTCTGCCAAATTCAAATCAGAATTAGTGATTGAACTGCTCAAAGGAGAAAAAGACTTAAATACAATCGCAACCGAAAACAATATTCAGCCGAATCTTCTCCGCAACTGGAAGAAGGAGTTCCTCGATAAAGCATCCGTGGTTTTTAATGACACACGAGAGGATAATTATTTCATAATCAGAAGCGGAAAGCGCAGCACAGATCCGGATATGTATCCTTATTACAGAACACTCGTTGATTCAATGATGAACATTCCGTTGTTTTTCTTTGCACATGAACAAACCGGAGATAAGAAATATCTGGAAGCTGCGGTTGAGCATTACAGAACAACAATGAAATACTTAATTCGTGAAGACGGCTCATCGTATCATCACTATCAGTTTGACCCCGTGACAGGCAAACCGGTTAAAGGGGTTACTCTTCAGGGTTATTCCGATGAGTCCTGCTGGGGCAGAGGACATTCGTGGCTTGTATACGGATTCCCGATTGCTTACAGCTATACTCATAATGAAGAAATAATTCCGGTTGATAAAAATGTTTCGTATTTTTATCTCAATAAACTTGCGGCAGATTACATACCTTATTGGGATTTTGATTTTACAGACGGAAGCGGTGCGGCAAGAGATTCGTCGATTGCGGCCATAACATCATGCGGTTTCCTTGAAATGTGTAAATATCTTCCCGATGATGCGGAACAGAAAAAAGTATTTAAGAATGCAGCGGATGCACAGATTAATGCTCTTATCGACAAGTGCGAAAATCACGGCGATGACGCGGACGGTCTTATACTTCAGGTAACACATGCACTTCCTCAGGGTCAGGGCATTGAAGAGTGTGCCGTATACGGCGATTACTTCTATATGGAAACTCTTATGAGATACTTGAATCCTGATTGGAAACGCTATTGGTAAAAACTTTTAAAAGGAGAGGTTTACATGCTTACAAAAAAAGATTATGAAAAATACAGTGCCGAAGCGCTGAAATATCTTGGAAAAGCTCATATTGCACTGACTGACGAAGAAAAGTCGAGAGTTGAAGTTGCGGAATATGAACTCGGATGTATAGAAAAAATCGGTCTTGAACTTGTGGTGTATGTCAATACAGAAAGATGCTGCGCGAAAGAACTTGTTTTGCTCCCGCATCAGACATGTCCGGAACACAGACATCCGGAAATAAACGGCGAACCGGGCAAAGAAGAAACATTCCGTTGCCGCTACGGCAAAGTTTACCTTTATGTTGAAGGTGAACCGACAGATAAAGACAAAATCCGGGCAAAAGTGCCCGAAGGGTTTGAAGATTGCTTTACATGTTTTCACGAAATTATTTTGAACCCCGGTGAGCAGTATACGATTAAGCCCAATACTTTCCACTGGTTTCAAAGCGGCGATGACGGCGCTGTTGTTTCGGAGTTTTCAACAAAGAGCCGCGATGAGTATGACATTTATACCGATAAGCGCATAGATGCTGCAGGAAAGAGGAATATATGAAAACATTTGACGTAACGGCCTTAGGTGAAATCTTAATTGATTTCACCTTTTCGGGATACAATGAAGACGGTATGGCTCTTTTTGCGCAAAACCCCGGCGGAGCACCCGCAAATGTGCTTGCTGCGGTTCAAAAGCTCGGCGGAAAAACGGCTTTTATCGGAAAAGTCGGCAATGACATGCACGGAAATTTTTTGCGCAATGTATTGCAAAGCAAAAATATTTGCTGTGACGGACTTTTAACGGATAATAATACTTTTACAACACTTGCGTTTGTAAGTCTCAGCGAAAACGGAGAAAGAAGTTTTTCTTTTGCAAGAAAACCGGGTGCAGATACAAGACTGGAAGAAAATGAAGTAAACTATGATATTATTAAAAGCTCTAAAGTACTTCATGTCGGTTCTCTTTCACTGACAGACAGCCCTTCAAGAGAAGCTACATTGGCAGCACTTGATTTTGCTAAGGAAAATAATATCACCGTATCATATGATCCGAATTATCGCGCTATGCTATGGAAAAATGAAGAAACCGCAAAAAAAGGAATGCGCTCTGTTTTGCCATATGTGGATATTATAAAAATTTCGGACGAAGAGACCGGGCTTTTAACAGATGAAAAAGATGTTAAAGGTGCTGCAAAAAGACTTTTGAGATTAGGGATAAAATGCGTTATTGTAACAAAAGGTTCTGAAGGTGCGTATATTCTTTCACAAAAAGGCGAAGCGGAAATAAAAAGCAAAAAAGTTACGGTGGCAGATACGACGGGGGCGGGCGATTCATTTATGGGAGGTTTTCTCTATAAATTGACAGACGCAAATATAATGCCATCAGAGATTTCCTGTGAAGAACTTCGGAAGTTCGGTGATTTTGCGGCAAATGTTGCGGCTTTTTGTGTTTCAAAACGCGGCGCTTTAAATGCAATGCCGTCCCTTGAGGCTCT
>USAP01000210.1 GCA_900552775.1 uncultured Eubacteriales bacterium
TTTCCACCGTTCATTCACACAATTGGAACAAGACACGCTGCTTCCGGTTCTGCTGAACAGCCACCAGCAATTAGCCGCGATTGCTGCAAGATTCAACGCAATGTCATCTGCCAGGTTAACAATCTTGCTGACTTTTACGCCGGCACTCGGTTTTATTTCAAATCTTGTTACATTAGGTCCTCTTGTAACTTCAATAACCTGAGCTTCAACACCGAAACTTTTCAGAGTGTCAATAAGTTTTTTTGCACTTTCGCGTAAATCTTCGGGTTTGTCCGTCTTGTTTTTAGGCTGTGCTTTTTCCGTCAACATTTCAAGCGGAGGAAATTCATACGGAAGTTCATTTTGAGAAGCCTCAATTTCGTCGGCAATTTCTTTTTCAGAAACAGGCGGTTCATTTTTTGTTTCTGCGGTTACCGCATTTTCCTCCATTTCCGATCGCATAAGTTCCTCGGCTGTTTTTTTACTTTCTTCCGGCGCCGCTTCTTCTATGCCAACTTGATCTCCGGTATAAATTTTAAATTCGGGTTCCGGAATATCCTCTGAAACCTCCTCTTTAATTTTCTTTTTTTCCTTTATCGGTTCCTTTTTAACGGTATCTTTTACGGTAAGATTTTTATGATCATTTTTTTGAATTTTGTCATCATCTTCATATAAAACAGATTTTTTTTCCGCAATTTTTTCGGAAACTGTTTTTTTGATATCGGCAAAAAGTGTAATTCCCGTAATCAGTATTAAAAAAATACATATTGCGGCAATGAAAATTACAGCAGAACCAACCCTTCCCGCAAAAGAAAAAGCGAGATACAGCAGTCCGCCGATAAGTCCGCCGCCGAGGCTATCTGTTCCGAGTGTGAAAAGTGAAGGAATTTTCTCGTCAAAATATGGTGAAAAAAGATGTGTGAGCGCTGATAAACATATAAACAACCCGAGAATGTAATAGCCTTTCTTTCTTAAGTCTTCTTTTCTGAAAAAAAAGCATACACCCAAAGCGGTTATTACAAATGGAAGAACGTATCCGCTCACCCCAAAAAGCCCGAGCCCGAATGTTTTAAGCCATTTGCCCAAAACACCGCAGAGCGGATCAAAATAAAAACCTAAAATAAGAAAAACACCGAGTGCTAAAATGACAATTGCGCATATCTCTCTTGATACCGCGGATTGCTGCTCTGTTTTTTTGGTGTTGGGAGCAGCTTTTCCGGTGTTTTTTTTGTTTTGAGCAGATTTTTTATTTGATGATGTGCTTGAAATTCTTTTTCTTTCAGCCATGATATACCTCAAAAAATACTTATAAGAATTGTTATTATGCCCATTACGGCACAATATACGGAAAACCATTTAAATTTTCCGTCTTTAACAAGACGTAAAAGCCACTTGATTGCCGCAAATCCGCTGACGGCGGCAACAATTACCCCAAGCAGCGCCTGCATTGAAAAAAAAGCTTCTCCCTGTCCTATTACATCTTTAAAATCAATCAAAGCAGCTCCCAGTATAGCCGGAACGGAAAGCAAAAACGAAAATTTTACCGCGAATTCCTTTTTGAATCCGCTGAGCAATCCGCCGACAATTGTAGAGCCGGAGCGGCTTATTCCGGGTAAAATCGCAAATCCCTGAAATAAACCCACAAAAAGGGAGTTTTTCAACGTAAGATCTTTCATGTCCTTTTTTCCACTGCTGTTTTTGTCACCGACACAGAGCAGAAATGCAGTAATAAACAGACATATGCCCACAACCCAAAGGCGATCTGCAGATATTGTCTCAATAAAGCTTTTGAGCAGTATACCTGCAACACCTGCCGGAATGCTGCCTACAATAAGCATAAGCAGCATTTTTTTATAGGGTGTATCAGGCTTTATTTTTCCGTGAAAAATATCTCCTATGTATTTGAAAAATTCTACAACAAGCTGCTTTATATCAGAAAAATAAACTATAAACACAGCCGCAAGAGTACCCAAGTGAAGCATGATATCAAATGTTATTCCGCTTTCAAAAAAAACTGAACCGAATATATGCTTAAAAATTGCCAGATGTCCGGAACTCGAAACCGGAAGAAATTCCGTCAAGCCCTGAACAAGTCCAAGAATAATTGACTGAAAATATGACATTTTAATCCCCATTCCGCCGTCCTGCGCCGGCAATAATTACACAGAAAAAACTCTTATCCGCAGGTAAAAGAATAATAAGAGATAAAACACGTGTTCATAAGTCTGTGCTCTAAATTCACGCTTATTCCGTTGAGGTTTGACATTATTAAGATTTAATCTAAAACATTCCCCTCGGAATCAAATACCGGAAGAGCCTCAAGATAAATTATATCGGAACGTTTTGCAGCTTCTCCCTCAGCAAGAACCGCCATTTTTCCCACAATATTTCCTCCGACCGTATTAACAAGTTTTTCAAGCGCCGCAAGGCTTTCGCCCGTGCTTATAACATCGTCCACAATAAGCACCCTCTTGCCGCGCATAAGTTCTGTTTCCTTATCTCCTATGCAAAGAATTTGCTGATCAAGCGTAGTAATAGAATTTACCGTAACTGTTGTTACATTCTGCATATACACTTTAGGACCTTTCCTTGCAACAATATAATTTTCAGCATTGCTCTGTCTTGCCATTTCGTAAAGGAGCGGAATTCCTTTGCATTCAGCAGTTATCATTATATCGAATTCAGGAGCTTTTTTCAAAAGCTGTGTCGCACAAGCCTTTGTAATTTCAACATCTCCAAACATTATAAATGCAGCAATATATAGTTCTTCATTGACGCT
>USAP01000211.1 GCA_900552775.1 uncultured Eubacteriales bacterium
TTATATTTCAAAAATGTACATAGATTATAAAATGTGTCTCTGATTAATATTGTCTTTTATTATTTTTGATGATATACTTTTAATTAATCGGAGAAACGGAAGTGTTTTCGATTTCCGCTTAAATACGTGTAACGAAAGGATGAAACAAAATGGATAAGATAAGAATGGGTGTTGTAAGCTTGGGAGTCGGTTCATACCACCTTGATGCTTTAAACGGGATAAGAGATGTTGAGGTAACGGCTTTGTGTGATATAAACGAAGAACTTTTAAAGCAAAAAGCGGCGGAATATCATGTTCCCTTTATTTGTACGGATTACCGCGAGATGCTCGGCAGAGATGATATAGACGCGGTTACGGTAACGTCACCGGATCAGCTTCACAGAGAAATGGTCGTTGCGTTTTTGGAGGCGGGCAAGCACGTATTGTGCGAAAAGCCTTTTGCTCTGCATAAAGAGGATTGTGAAGCCATGATTGAAGCCGGAGAAAAATCCGGCAAGATATTAATGGTAGGACAGGTCGTAAGAATGTCGCAGTGTGCATTTGTAAAGGAGATAATAGATAAAGGCGTAATAGGAGACGTTTTTTATCTTGAATCGGAGTATGCGCATGATTACACGTTGGGACACGCTTCGGACTGGAGAAAGGATTTTAAAAATCCCAGACATCCCGTAACGGGCGGCGGCTGCCACGCGGTTGATCTTCTTCGCTGGTTTGCCGGAAATCCGACTGAGGTTTTCGCATATACAAACAAGAAAATACTGACCGACTGGCCTCTTGATGACAGCGCCATATGCGTGCTGAAATTTCCAAACAACGTAATAGGAAAGGTGTTTGTTTCCACCGGATGCAAGCGCAGGTACACAATGCGCACGCTTGTTTACGGAAGCAAGGGAACGGTTATAGCCGATACAATGGACACCTGCGTTTCGCTCTATCTTGCCGAATTTAACGGTGTGACAAAATTCCTTGACCGTAACATGCAGAATATTGAAATGCGTTTGCTCTGTCCGCCGCAGGATCATAATTTCAAAGGTGAGCTTGAAAAATTTGTAAGTGTAATAAAGGGCGAGTCCGAAAATACATTGCCCGGCCGCGAGGGAGCGGCGACGGTTTGCGTATGTGAGGCTATAATTAAATCTGCTGAAACAGGGAAAGCCGAGAAAGTATCTTATCTTGATTAAAACCTGTTATAACGATTCGGTAAAATAATTTTGAAAGGATGTTTTTTATGAAAAAGGTATTCTCGTTACTGCTGGCAACCGTTATACTTCTGGCAGGAAGTGCTTTGCCGGCACTTGCGGCAAACGGAGAGGATTTTCATCTTGATTTTGAAGTATGGAATCCCGTAGCCGGCGACGGAAGTGAAATTCAGTGGTCATCCGCGAAAACCGAAGTTGTTCCGAGAGACGGCGACAAAAACAACCATGCTTTAAAGCTTACAAAACAGGGTCTTGACGTCAGAGGACTTGGTCTTACGGGAGATTCGATAGTGAAATTTGACTTCATGTTTCCGGAAAGCACAAAAACAAGCATTGCGAACAAGCATAATTCTGGCGAATATCAGAGCAATCGTTTCCTTGATGTGAGATTTGGAGATTCTCTTGTCGGAAGTCTTCCGCTCCCTATTCTATTTCAGTATTATGCAAATACCGATACAATGATGCTTGATATATCATCGGACGAAGCAGCAAGCTATAATCATACGAGAGTGGCAAACTTCGGTTTTAACGAGTGGCATACGATAAGTCTTGTTTTTCACAAAGAAACAGGATATATAGACCTTTCGTTTGACGGCACGCCTTTTACAAAAAGCGGTGTTAATTTCAGGGTATATCCTGACGGGGTGAAAAACAATCCGCTGGCGCTCATTGCCTGCAGAGCTCCTTTTTCGGAGGACGGCGGAGAGCTCTATATCGATAATTTTTCCGTCGGAGCATATTCGGAGACCTCCGCGGCGGCAGAGACGCTGAGCGGCAAAACCGAAAACTGTGAAATCAATGAAGGCTTTAAGGTTGTTTTTCCGGAAAAACCGGATCAAGCTTCAATTTCGCTCAACAATGTTGACTACACGGCTTGCTTTGAAAAATCCGAGGACGGGAAAACATTTACCTACAACGGATATAAAGCTCTCAGCTACGGAACATCGTATACCTTGTCCGCGGTAGGGTCAAAAGGACTCGGGACGGTTTTAAAGGCAACGCTTTTGTTTACGACAATGCCCGAGCCCGAGGCAAGCAGGGGCTGTTCAATGCTTTACAACTTTGACGACGGCATTATGGGCAATTCCTGTAACTTGGGCAAGGATGAAAATGCAAGGGTTGAAATTGTTACAATTGCAAAGGACGGCAATGAAAACAACAAGGCAGCTTACATCAAAAACGGAGCAGATCCGTTTGGAGACGGCTCGGCGCAGTTTGGTATGGACAGGTTCGGAATGAAGGGAACCGTTGTATTAAGCTTTGATTTTATGCTTCCTCTTTCCATGAAGGATAAAATGACTTCTGATTTTCAAAGCATCTGGCTGTACTTTAAGCAGCCGGACGGAAAGCTTAAGGGTTCGCAGACAAATATGCTTATACAGCCTCCCGCAGAAGGCGGAAACAGCGGAAGAGTTTTATTCCGCGGCACAAGCTGGGGTGTCGGAGGATGGTATACATTTGACAAGTGGCATCATATTGATATGGTGATAGAAACCACCAACTTCATCTATGTATTGGAGTTGAAGCTGAGCAACAACGGTGGCGTAGATGC
>USAP01000212.1 GCA_900552775.1 uncultured Eubacteriales bacterium
TTTTTTTTTTTTTTAATGATACGGCGACCACCGAGATCTACACTCTTTCCCTACACGACGCTCTTCCGATCTGGAAAAGACACGCTGAGTTTTCCGGACGGACAAACATCGCCAAACAATATATCGCACAGCGAATTGCCTCCTCGCTCGCCCGGGTACCAAGCCTGAATAAATGCATCGCATTTTTCAAGACTATCCGTTATTGCGTACGGTCTGCCCGTGTATAACACCAGCACTACGGGCTTACCCGTTTCAGACACTTTGTTAAGGAGTTTTTTCTGAACAGGTGGCAAATCAAGGGTGTTTACGTCAAAACCTTCACCACAGGTAACCGCATTGTTGCCGGTTTCGTCGCCCCATCCGATTCCCCCGAAAAATCCGCTGTTATCACCGAGAACTACAACGGCAACATCGGATTTTTTAACCTGTTCGACTGCATAAACAATATCTTTTTCTTCTGCCGTTGCAATGTTGCATCCTTTTGCATAATTTATATTGCTTTCGCCGATCTTTTCATTCATCGCCCGCAAAAGACTTATTGCTTTATCTGCAGAATTTCTGTAAGAATAATCGCCTGTTTGTCCGACGTCGGCATTCACACCGACAAGAGCGATTTTTGACTGTTTTGAAAGAGGCAGTATATCGTCTTTATTTTTCAGAAGAACTATGCTTTCATCCGCCGCTTTTTTTGCAAGTTTTTTTGCATAATCATCGTTAAATTCGGCAATATCGTCTTTTTCAATATACGGATGCGAAAATAAATTAAGTTCACTTTTCACATATAAAACGTTTCTTACCGCATCATCGATATACTTGACGTCTATTTCTCCGTTTTTAACCGCCTGCCTGAATTGAGCATTATATGCAAAATCCGTCGGAGCTTCAATGTTAATTCCTGCTTTAAGCGCAATTTCCGCACACCGAAGTGAGTCGGACGCAATATTATGAAGGTATGTAAACATGGTTATACCGTCGTAATCGGAAACCGTCGTGCCTTTGAATCCGAGTTCTTCACGAAGCACTTTGCGAAGTAAAAACCGACTGGCATGAACAGGCACTCCGTCAAATTCGCTGTATGCAGGCATCACAGACAAAACGTTGCCTTGTTTAATACACTCGGCAAACGGGGGAAGAGCCACTTCACGAAGCTCCCTCTCGCCCATATGCACGGGAGAAAGGTTTAATCCACACTCGGGAGAACCATGGGCAACATAGTGTTTCAGAGTTGATGCAACCCCGTTTTTTTGCACACCTTTTACGTAACTTAATCCCATTTTTGAAACAAGATACGGATCTTCTCCAAAAGTTTCTTCAATCCTGCCCCATCTTGGTTCCCTAGCAAGATCAAGGTTTGGCGCATACACCTGACGCATACCGAGGGAACGAGCCTCTCTACCTATAACCCCGGCAATTTCCTCCATTAGTTCATCATCGAAAGAACATGCCATACCTATGCTTTGCGGAAAAATCGTCGAGTGTGAGTTCATCACGCCGTGAAGGGCTTCACCCATTACTATCATCGGGATTTTATGGGGAGATTTTTCGATAACTTTTTTCTGAATGTAGTTCAACGTGTCGACGTCAACGTCTTCCGGCATAAATGCGCTACCGTAAAGCGCAATATCCTCACCGTTATCCAACTGCTTTTTAACAACGCGAAGATCTCTCATGAGAAGCATTTGGTCTATCTTCTCATCCACACTCATCTCCGACAATATTTTTTCAATCTGTTCTTTATTATAATCGGGTTTATGAACCTTGTTCATTATGTCATCCTTATATTTTTCTGTTTAATATCTGTTTGTTAATCATTTATAAGGCGGTTAAGTTCCTGTCTATAATTTATAAACCAAAGATCATCATGCGGATACGTATTAAAATCAACGACACCTTGTTTTTTAATGAAGTCTACCACAAACTCTCTGCCCTTCTTTTCTTCAAGTCTTTTTAATGCCATGTAATCCTGAAACCCGTCATCTGGCGAATGGATCCCAGCGGCACTCCGCCCTCGCCCGGATAAATCAGGAACGGGTCGCCCGCCGGATAGGCGCTGTCGCCGTCGGTGGTGAGGAACGGATCGATGTGGTGCGCGGAGCAGCAGTCGTTATAGTAATTGAAGCCCCAGTGCAAAAAGCCCTTAACGTTCATAAGGTAAAGTTGAGTGCCGAGAATTCTGTTTCTTAAATTCGGCATAGTTATATATCTGTTAGCATGGTAATTGGCACTTGAACAACAATAATACGTCCAGTATTCAATATTATGTTCCTCGAAAGGCTTTGTATAATCTATATGAACAACCGGGATATCAACCGTGCCTTTAAGGTAAAAGTCCACCGTACTCAAAGCGTCGATTGTTCTTGAAGAACCCAGATGCTTTTTCATTACCCTGTATAATTTCATATACATGTCAAGATGACTTTCATGCGGCTCGTCGGAAAGATGGAAATAACATTTGTCCTTTATTCCCTTTTCTTCAATATGGTTTAAAAGCGCAGGGAGAAAAGCGTCAATGAATTGAATGTATTCATCCGATACGGATTTTGTTTCCCAGCCGAAAATCCTCTTATATCGACCATTTACATAAGCCATAATTTTGGGCGCAAATTCTGCTCCCCACTGCGAAAACAAATGAGAAAACTCTATGTATTTTATGCCGAGAGAAAAAGCTCTTTGTATGAAGTCGTCAAGTCTTGAAAAATCAAATGAATATTTGCCGTTTTCAAGATAAACATCCACAAGTTGCA
>USAP01000213.1 GCA_900552775.1 uncultured Eubacteriales bacterium
TCCTATTGACAAAACAAATAATATACATAAAAGCCGTTCCCAAATTTTTTTATACAAAAAAATCACCTCATATAAATATATGAGGTGATTTTAAATTCTTATGCTTCTGTTGATTCTGTTTTATCGGTTTTTGGTGAATCTTTTTTAATTTTCCAATCACCGTCTTCAAACACAACAGACACATGATCTCCGCGTTTTACGGTACCGTCAAGCATTTCGTTAGCAAACAAATCTTCAATTTTGGACTGTATTGCACGGCGGAGCGGTCTTGCGCCGTAAACGGGGTCAAATCCTTCTTTTGCTATCTCGGTTACCGCACTGTCCTCAAAGGAAGCCGTAATTTCATTTTCATCAAGTCGTTTAGCAAAACTTTTAAGCATAAGTTTTGCAATATCTTTGATGTTGTCTTCGGTGAGACGTTTAAATACGATTATATCGTCCACCCTGTTTAAGAATTCGGGTCTGAACGCTTTTTTGAGTTCAGACATAACATTGTCCTTAATGTTATCATTTTCTGTATTCTCGCTCTTTTCACCGAAGCCGAGATGTTTCTGCTGAGTAATCTGTCTTGCTCCGATATTCGAAGTCATGATGATTATTGTATTTCTGAAGTCTACTCTTCTGCCCTGAGAATCGGTAAGAATACCGTCGTCAAGGATCTGAAGCAGAATGTTGAATACATCGGGATGTGCTTTTTCTATCTCATCAAAAAGAAGTACAGAGTATGGTTTTCTTCTTACTTTCTCCGTAAGCTGACCGCCTTCGTCAAAGCCTACATATCCCGGAGGTGAACCGACAAGACGTGATACAGAGTGTTTCTCCATGTACTCCGACATGTCAATTCTTATCATAGCATCCTCGTCTCCGAAAAGAGCTTCGGCTATTGCTTTGGAAAGTTCGGTTTTACCTACACCCGTAGGACCAAGGAAAATAAACGAACCGATAGGTCTTTTCGGGTCACGAAGTCCGACTCTGCCGCGGCGAATAGCCTTAGATACAGCCGATACGGCTTCTTCCTGACCTATTACTCTCTCATGGAGAATATCTTCAAGATGTTTAAGTCTTTCGCCTTCTTCCTCACAAAGTCTCTGTGTGGGAATACCTGTCCATGAAGAAACGATTTCCGCAATCTCCGCTTCGCCTATTTCTGTTTTCGCAACGGCATTTGACTTCTGCCATTCTTCTTTTTTCTTTGTAAGTTCTTCGTTCAGAGCTTTTTCTTCATCTCTGAGTTTTGCTGCTTTTTCAAACTCCTGGTTTGAAATGCTTTCCTCTTTTGTCTTTTTAACTCTTGCTATTTTCTCTTCAAGATCATGGAATTCCGGAGGCGCAGTAAGTGAAACAAGACGTGTTCTTGACGCTGCTTCATCCATAAGATCTATTGCTTTGTCAGGCAAAAATCTGTCTGTAATATATCTCGAAGAGAGAGCAACTGCCGCTTTAATTGCTTCATCGGTAATCTTTACACCGTGATGAGCTTCATATTTATCTCTTATGCCCATCAGGATTTTAACGCTTTCTTCCTGCGTAGGTTCGTTTACCATAACAGGCTGGAATCTTCTTTCCAGAGCCGCATCTTTTTCAATGTATTTTCTGTATTCGGCAATAGTTGTCGCACCGATAATCTGCATCTCTCCACGTGCAAGAGACGGTTTTAAAATGTTGGATGCGTCGATTGATCCTTCAGCCGCACCGGCTCCCACAATTGTATGCATCTCATCTATAAACAGGATTACGTTGCCTGCGGCAACAACCTCATCCATTGCCTTTTTAAGTCTTTCCTCAAACTCGCCTCTGTATTTTGCACCGGCGACCATGGAAGACAAATCAAGTGTGAATACTCTTTTGTTTTTGAGAATTTCCGGAATATTACCGCTTACAATTCTCTGTGCAAGTCCCTCTGCGATTGCCGTTTTGCCGACACCTGGTTCACCTATAAGACAAGGATTATTTTTGGTTCTTCTTGAAAGAATCTGGATAACTCTTTCAATTTCCTTATCTCTGCCTATGACAGGATCAAACTTGCCCTGTCTTGCACTCTCGGTTAAATCTCTGCCAAACTGATCGAGCGTCGGTGTTTTACCTCCGGACGCGGACGGACCTTTGGCATTGTCATCATGTTCACTTTTGCTTAATGTATTGTAAAGCTCCTGCATAGATACGCCAAGCTCAGACAAAACCGCCGCTGCAACGGAACTGCCTTCTTTTATAAGAGCAAGCAAAATATGTCCTGTTCCTATAAGCTGACTGCCTGATTTACCTGCTTCCATAAGCGATAACTCAAGTATTTTTTTTGTTCTCGGAGTAAGTCCGCCAAGCTGCGGCATACTGCCAGGATTGGTCTCTACAAGTTCGCATACTTTATTTATAACATTTTCTTCGGTTACGCCCGCAGCCGAAAGAGCCTCAAACGCTTCGCCGCTTCCTTCTCTCATGAGACCTATGAGAAGATGTTCGGTTCCGACATAGGAATTGCCGAGTTCAATAGCGGCATCCTGTGCAAGCCTTAAAGCAGCCTGCGCTTTTTCAGTGAATCTGCTTTCAAAGTTATTCATCATAATATCTCATCCTTTCTTTTTCTTGCTGTTATCAGCCTTATTATTTTAAACTTAATATATTTCTGATTTTTTCCGCTCTGAGTTTATCGCGTTCCTGAGCTGTGTGTTTTGCGCCCAAAGTGTATGGCAGTGTCTCAATCCATAATTTTTTTAAAACGGTTAAATCTATA
>USAP01000214.1 GCA_900552775.1 uncultured Eubacteriales bacterium
CTACAGTTATAATTCGAAAAAGTTTCGGAAGACTGCTCGTTGAAAACAAAAGCTGCACGAAACATGAGTGTGAAATTAATTCTGTTTACGACTCAGAAAAAAAACAGACAGACCCGCAATCGGATGCTCAATTGTGCCCGCAGACCCGCAGCACTCCCCTGCCCCTCAACGGAAAATGGATTCAAACTTCATTCGGAAGGGTAAAAGCTTCCGTCTCGGACGGCGGTCTGGAATTTTCACACGAACGGGTGTATAATAAAACTCGAGCAATGATGGATCTCGAAAAGCTTATAGGGCTTTTTGAAAATGAATCGGAAGATTCACCGGAGAAAGGACTGCAAAAAAAAGATGAAGCAGAAACTCTGAGCCTGAACATCAGGTTCAGACACGCCGGAGACATGTTTTTTCCGGTAAATGCGCCCGGAAAAACAAAGTTGAAAAAGTATTTGATTGCTCAAAAAATTGATTCCGAACGGCGCGACAGACTGCCGCTGCTCGAATGCTGCGGCAAAATAGTATATGTATACGGAGTCGGAATATCCGATGATGTCAAAATTTCAAACGAAACAAAACGTATTGTTTGCGTTGAATTTGAAACGGAGGAATCCTTCCTCGGATAAAGGCTTCGTATTTCAGAAAAACAGCTGCGATCGAGTTGAAAAAACTCTTTGGTTCGCAAATATAAAAACAACAAAATTACGGAGGAATAAAATGATTAATAAAACCGGATTGCACAACGATATCGATTATGTGCTTTTGGATCAGGAAACACTGCAGCGGAGGGTTCACGAGCTTGCGGAGAAGCTTACAAACGATTATCGCGGCAAAAACCCTGTTTTTCTTTGCATTCTTAAGGGTTCAGTGCATTTTTTCAGCGATCTTGTTCGCCAATTCGATGATTATTGCGAGATTGATTTTCTCGCAATTTCAAGTTACGGCAATGCAAGAAAAACTTCCGGAATAGTTCGCATCAACAAGGATCTCGACATGAGTATTACCGGACGGCACGTCATAATCGTTGAAGATATAATGGATTCCGGGCTGACCCTGAATCATCTCACGAGCATGCTTCGTGCCCGCGAACCTGCAAGCCTCAAAATCGTTGCCCTGCTTGATAAACCCGAACGCCGTGAATGCGCCATTACTCCGGATTATTATGGATTTGTCGTTCCTAATGAATTTGTCGTGGGATACGGTCTTGACTATGCCGGCACATATCGAAACCTGCCTTTTGTTGGTGTTCTTAAGGACGAGGTTCACGCTGATTAAGCATTGAAGCAGCCGGGCATTTCGTTTTTTATCGAACAGCTTGCCCGGTTTTTCCGAAATACAACGGAAATTTATTTATAATTAACAAAAAATTGATAATTCGGAGCTATAATGCCCGAAACGGAAACGGAGGAAATATGAAAGTATTGCTTACCGGCGGTGCGGGATATATCGGTTCGCACACCGCAGTTGAATTGATGAACGCAGGCTGTGATGTTGTTATTGCAGATGATTTATCAAACTCTTGCCGCGAAGTTGTGAAACGTATTGAGGAATTGGGTAAAAAAACTGTTCGTTTCTATGAAATTGATGTGTGCAGCGAGGATGCGCTCGAACAGGTTTTTTCAGAAAATGATATTGATGCCGTGATCCATTTTGCGGGGAAAAAGGCAGTCGGGGAATCGGTTGCGAAGCCGTTGATGTATTACAAAAACAATCTTGATGCAACAATGAATTTGCTTGAGGTTATGCAGCGTCATGATGTAAACAAGCTTATCTTCAGCTCATCTGCGACCGTTTACGGCGTGCCGAAAGTCGTTCCGATTGACGAAAAGCAGCCCACATGGTGCACCAACCCTTACGGTTGGACAAAATACATGAGCGAACAAATCATGCGGGATGTTTGTGCGGCAAATCCGAAACTTTCGATAGTTCTTCTCCGCTACTTCAATCCGATAGGCGCGCACGAAAGCGGCAGGATCGGCGAAGATCCGAAAGGGATTCCGAACAACCTTATGCCGTATATATCACAGGTTGCAATAGGCAGACGCGAAAAGCTCTCCGTTTTCGGCAATGATTACGACACTCACGACGGAACAGGAGTGCGCGATTACATACATGTTGTTGATCTTGCGAAGGGTCATCTTGCCGCACTCAAATATGCGCAAAATGAAAACGGCTGTGTCGAAATCAACCTCGGTACCGGCATAGGCTACAGTGTGCTTGATATCGTTCACGCTTTTGAAAAGGCAAACAACATTGAAATTCCGTATGTTATAACCGAACGCCGTCCCGGCGATATCGATGCCTCGTTTGCAGACGCACATCTTGCGGCTGAGCTTTTGCATTGGCATACCGAAAAAACGCTTGAGGATATGTGCCGTGATACATGGCGCTGGCAGCAGATGAACCCCAACGGTTATCGGGAGGAGTAAAAAATGAAAAAACGCGGGGAAGGCAAAACCGCAAAAAAACATGCACTTCGCATAGTAATTATTATTCTGCTTGTGGTTGTTTTTTTGAGCATACCTTTGGTTATTGTTTGCTGCAAACTCGGGCAGATGAACAAAAATGCGGTTTCAACCGTCAAAAAGCCTGAAATATCACCGGGTGAGACGGCAACTCCCCCCGCGTTGATCAAGGCTGATGCTGATAAAGTTGACACAACAAAGGATTTTGATCCTGCACTGATTGACAATATCAGAATGG
>USAP01000215.1 GCA_900552775.1 uncultured Eubacteriales bacterium
GTGTCCGGCTTTGATGTACTCGTCAAAAATGAACTGCTTGCCGAAGCCCTTAACGCTTTGCCCGAAAGGAAACGCGATATTGTTCTCTTGTCCTACTTCTTGGATATGAGCGACGCAGAAATTGGCGAACTGCTGAGTGTTGTACGCACGACGGTTTTCCGGCACAGGAAATTCGCTCTTGCGAAAATCAAACAGTATTTGGAGGGAAAAGCAGATGATGAACACCGTTAGGAAATCTAAAAATCTTTTGCCGTTCCCTGTCATTTCGGCTGCGGCAAACGGCGATACCGAAGCAATGTGCGCTATTCTCAAACATTATGAGGGTTACATAGCAAAACTTTGCACTCGTACGATGAAAGACGATGCGGGCAATACCCATTTCTATGTAGATGAAGAAATGAGAAACAGGTTGCAAGTGCGTTTGATTACTCGTACACTTGCTTTTCGTGTAAGCTAAGTAAGTTTAGTTCATGCGGAAGTGCGTTCCCCTTTCCGCACTTTCCGCTATGGACAACAATTTATCATTCCGTAAAAGCACATTTTAAGAAATGTGTTTTTACAGGCTGATAACAGCTTTTACTGATCTTTGACAAAGAAAGCGACTCGACCGCAGTATAGGCAGTCTTTCAACATTCAGTCATAGCAGAGCTTATACAGTAATGCGCGATAATGGCACAGGCTTAGATTTTGGGCTTCATTTTCCTTTATGCCGGAGCGAGAAACATTTTTACCGTAAACGCAAAATAAAAGGCAATTTTGCATTGCGACGACGCTATGATGAAATAATGATACTCCCGTCTTGAACGCGTCACTGCATTGGGCGGTTGCGTAAGACCTACGCAGAGGGTGAAAGTCCCGTGAGCCGTGCCATCGGCTGTCAGACTGTCGTTAAACAAAATGAAATTGCAAACTACGATTAAATAATAAATTGAGTTTTCAAGGAAGGTGAAATATGTGGAAACTACTATTGATGTACCCGTATGGGAAAAATACACTTTGACGATTGAGGAAGCCTCAAAATATTTTCGTATCGGCGAAAACAAACTGCGAAAACTTGCGGAAGAAAATCTAAATTCGGGCTGGGTTATTATGAACGGCAACCGTATTCAGATAAAACGCAAAAAATTTGAAAAGATAATTGACGATGTTGACATAATTTAACGAAGAGCCTTGATTTTTCGCTTAAAGCGCGGTAGAATATTTATAAGTTATATCAAAGGCTCTTTCCGTTGCGGAAAGGAGCGTTGCAAAATGTCGGAAAAAAGACGCGATAATAAAAATCGTATTTTGCAAACGGGCGAGAGCCAAAGACAAGACGGCAGATATGCTTATAAATATGTTGACAGAAACGGGAAATCAAAATTTGTCTATTCGTGGAGGCTTGTGCCGACAGACAAAACGCCGAACGGGAAGCGCGAGGATTTATCGCTTCGTGAAAAGGAAAAAGAAATACAAAGAGACCTTGACGACGGGATAAACCCTGACGGCAAAAAGATGACGGTATGCGAGCTTTACGAAATGCACACCAAACACAACGGCAATGTTAAACCAAACACCGTTGCGGGGCGCAATCATCTTATGAAAATCATCTCCGAGGACAGGCTGGGCAGCTGTGCTATTGAAAATGTCAAACCGGCAGATGCAAAAGAATGGGTTTTGAGAATGAAAGAAAACGGTTTTGCTTTTAAGACGATTAAAAACTATAAGCGTTCGTTAAGCGCGGCTTTTCATACGGCGGTGATTAACGATTTCATACGAAAAAATCCGTTTGAATTTGAAATTGCCGACGTTATCGAAGATGACACGCAGCCCAAAGAAGCGCTTTCTTACGAGCAGGAGCGACAGTTTTTCGACTTCATAAGAAATGACAAAACATTCGGCAAGCATTATTATGATTTAGTCATTTTACTCGGTACGGGACTTCGTATTTCGGAGCTGTGCGGATTGACTTATGAAGATGTGGATATGGAACGCCGCATAATAAATGTTAATCATCAGATACTTTACGATGCAGATAACGGATATTATGTTTCGGAGCCTAAAACAAAAAACGGAGACAGACAGATTCCTATGTCGGAAACGGTATATGACGCATTTTCGAGAGTGATTGAAAATCGCAGACCTTCAAGCTATGAAATTGAGTACAAAGGAAAAATATTGACAAATTTCATATTTTGCAAGCAGAACGGCGAGCCGCTTACCTCCTGCTGCTATGGAACGGTGTTTAAGCGTTCAAGACAAAGATTTAAGAAATATTCAGATGTAGGACTGCCAAAAGCTATGTCGGCTCATACGCTGCGGCATACATTCTGTACCAAAATGGCAAACGCCGGAATGAATCCCAAATCGCTTCAATATCTTATGGGACACGCAAATATCACTATGACGCTGAACTATTACGCTCACGCTACATACGAGTCCACAAAAGATGAATTTGACAGGATAACGGGTACGAAGCCGATAACGAATTTGCCAAAACGGGCGGTGAAATACATTTCCGCATAAGTTGTAAACATAGGTTTTACTACTTAATTTACTACTTTTGAAAGCGAAAACATAAAAACATTTAAGAAATTATAAGAATATCGGCTAAAAACCAAAATGCCGCAAAGCCTTGTAAACATCGGCGGCGGGCTCGGTGTCAGCAAACGCGGTCACGGTGAACAGTGCGGTCAG
>USAP01000216.1 GCA_900552775.1 uncultured Eubacteriales bacterium
GCTTATCGATGCGATAGCCGCCCTTCACGACCATGTCAAGTGTGCGCAGCGCACTCGGACTTTTGAGCGGGTCGTCCTGCTGCTAAATAAAATAATGAGCCTAACCAATTCATTAATAGCTTCTTCTCTGTTTTCACAACCGTTTTTCAAGTTATCAATAAGTCAATCCATACGCTGGCTGTCAATTTTAAACATATTCATACAATTGATTCGGTAATGCTCAAATAACTCCGAGATGATTTCGTCCGCGCTTTTGTCCGATAAGCTTTCGCATATTTCTTTGTTTGTGTGAAACACGACCTTGCATCTCTTTTCAATATTAGTGTATAAAATATTTTATCAGCTTTTTTTAATATTGTCTATAACACGATTGCTTTTAACGTATGCACGAAGAATTTAAAAGGAACTCCTGTTTAATTTAAGAAACACAAAAAAAGTGACCGCGGAAAATAAAATTTCTCCGCAGCCACTCTTTTTTATTACACATACTGTATCAAAAGTTCCGTAATCAATACTGCAACGCACGCAAGCGATGCCACCTTCACAAGGCTTTTTTCAAAATATGCCGCAATCATTGCCGCTATAAAGCCCACAACTGCCGAAAGCTTATAAGATGACGAACTGAAAATAGCCGGAATTGTCATAACGCTTAAAACCGTATACGGTATATAGTACAAAAATGACAAAACGTATTTATTTTTTATCTTTTCTTTAACCAGTGCAAGCGGAATCATTCGTATCAAATATGTAACACCTGCCATCACGAGCAAATATATAAAAAACTTATTCATCTGTATCCTCAACTTTCACCGGCGCCGCAAATGCAAATACCGCGCTTGCCGCCGCGGCACATATTATAATAACAAACCCGTTCGGAACACTTTTAAGCGCCGGAATATACGAAAAAGCACAGCTCAGCGCAATTGCAAACAAAACGCAAAGCGCAGACGGACGGTGTTTTTTTGTTTCAGGCACCACTATTGCAATAAACATTCCGTAAATTGCTATTCCCAAAGCCGAGGTAATTATATGCGGCAGAATATTTCCCGCCACCGCACCGACAAGTGTGCCTACGCTCCAGCCGATGTACGGCGTAAGTATAAGTCCGTACATATATTTTCTGTCCAGAGCTTTTCCCTGCCCCATTGCAACGGCAAAAACTTCGTCCGTATTGACAAATGAAATTAAAAGTCTGTCAATCATACGTATATTTTTCCCGAGTCTCTGCGACAGAGAGACCGACATCAGCGCGTATCTCGAGTTTATAACAAACTGGGTTGCCGCAAGTTCCAGAAGCGAACCGCCCGAAGCTATAATCGGCACACCTGCAAGCTGCCCCGCCGAGGTGACATTTGTCATCGAAATAAGCAGTGCCTCAATTATTGTAAGTCCGCTTTCGGTTGAAAAAATACCAAAAGCAAATGCCACCGACAAATATCCTATACAAATAGGCAGTCCGTCTTTAATGCCTTTAAAAAAATCTGTTTTTTTCATATGTGCTTTACCGCCGCAAATAAATTTTTATCGCCTTCCGGGCAACAAAAATTATATCATATATTGTGTGTTATGTCAACCGAGCTCACCCTATATCGGCATTATTCACTTATTTTCTCGGGTTATTTCAAAAAAATTTGCATTTTTGATTATTCTGTGTTATACTCTATATTGTTATACTTTATACATATCTATAAGGAATGATTTATTTTGGAAAGAAAAAAAAGAATCGGAGACAGAAGCGACGGATACCGTATTAAAACGCTCTCTCCCATGAGCCGCGTTGCACCGCACATTATGAAGGTTCGCGCAGACTCGCAAAACCTTATAAAAAGCTCCGCCAGAGCAGACGCCATACGCGCTTATATACATGAAAAACGTCGCGCCGGACTTAAAAATTTCGGGATGCCGCATGTGTTTGTTGCGGCATATGTCAGAACAATTTCGCAGCGCCCGGCAATAAACAGATTTATATCGGGACAGAAGATTTTTGCCAGAAATAATGTTTTGGGTATTATGACGGTTAAAACCGAAATGACTTTGGACGCTCCGGACACGGAAATTAAAATGGAATTTCCGCGTGATGCCACGGCTGAACAGATTTACAATATTTTTAACTCTCATACAAGTTCCGCCAAGAACCCTTCGTCGGAAGAAAGCGGATTTGAAAAAACAGCGCGCGTCTTAAACTATATACCGTTTATTATGCTTTCGGCAACGGTGTCGGTTTTAAGGGTGATGGACTATTTCGGTCTGATTCCGAAATCTCTGCTTGCGGTAAGTCCTTTTCACGGTTCGTTTGTTATAACCTCCATGGGTTCTCTCGGAATACCGCCCATATATCATCACCTTTACGACTTCGGAAACTGCCCCGTTTTCATCTCATACGGCGGCTACAGAAATGCCAACGAGCTTGAGCCCGACGGCACATGCGTGCGCAGAAAATACGTTGATTTTGCCATTACAACGGATGAAAGAATTTGCGACGGATTTTACTTTGCTTCCGCACTTAAAGTTCTTAAAACTTACCTTGAAAATCCGTATTTGCTTGACAAACCTCCTGATGAGGTTGTATACGATATAGATTAAATTATGAAATGGGCTGTTTAAAAAGTCAACCGACTTTTTAAACAGCCCATTTTTTCAAAGGGATAAGGAAAAACTTTGGAATCGGCAAA
>USAP01000217.1 GCA_900552775.1 uncultured Eubacteriales bacterium
GATAAATTTAAAAATACCGAAAAAAAATACAAACTTAAAAAGCTTATCATTGCTTCCGTTGCGGACTATATGAATCCGTTTACGAAAATCGGATATAAGCTTACTTTGGGCAGGAAAATAAAACCCGTGTGCGAGGAAGACAATGTTATTTTATGGAAAAACTTTGTAAAACTCGGAGAAAACTTTGAGGGTGAATATAAAAATCTTAAAAAGGGAAAAGAAGCGGCTGTTATTCTTTACAGCGGCGGCACAACCGGAACAACGAAGGGTATTCTTCTTTCCAATCTGAATTTCAATGCGCTTGCAATACAGACCGCAACCATGGGAAATTTAAAGGGAGCGGGGCTTTCAATGCTTGCCGTTTTGCCTGTTTTTCACGGTTTCGGGCTTGGGGTATGTATTCATACTATTCTTTCGGCAGGGTGCAGATGTATTCTTATTCCGCGTTTTAATGCGGAAAGCTATGCAAAACTTCTTCGTACAAAAAAGCCTAATTATATTGCAGGCGTACCGACGCTTTATGAAGCTATTTTGCGCAATCCGGATATGGACGGTGTTGACCTTTCATGTCTGCGCGGTGTTTTTTCGGGAGGAGATTCGCTTTCGGCTGAACTCAAGAAGCGCTTTGACAAATTTTTGTTTGATCATAATTCGCCCGTGCCCGTAAGAGAAGGATACGGAACAACGGAATGTGTTACTGCAAGCTGTCTTACGCCGCAGGAAAATGCACGTGAAGGAAGCATAGGAATTCCGTTTCCCGACACGTTCTATTCAATATGCAATCCCGAGACAAACGAGGAACTTCCGTACGGCTCGGAGGGCGAAATTTGTATAAGCGGACCTACGGTGATGATTGAATATGTAGGTCACCCGGAGGAAACAAAAAATACTCTCCGTGTTCATAAAGACGGCAGAACATGGCTTCATACCGGAGACTTGGGTATTATGGACGAAGACGGTTTTATATATTTCCGCCAGCGCATGAAAAGAATGATCGTAACGTCAGGCTACAATGTTTATCCTTCACAGATAGAAAACGTTCTTGACGGGCACCCGGCGGTACAGATGAGCTGTGTAATAGGCGTTCCGGATCCCTATAAAATGCAGAAGGTTAAAGCATTTATAATGCTTAAACCGGGTGTGAAATTTACGCCTGAGGTTAAAAATAACATTTTGGAACACTGCAGAAAAAATGTTGCAAAATACGCGATGCCGTACGATATTGAAGCAAGAGATCAGCTTCCGAAAACACTTGTCGGAAAAGTGGCTTACAAGGTGCTTGAACAAGAAGAATTGAACAAAATCGACGAAAATGTCGCACCTGGTGAGTCCGTCGTTGTAAGCAAATCATAAAAATAAAATTGCTATTGCAATTTTTGCAAGATAATAGTATAATATATACGTTTGTTTGCGATAAACAGATATAAGTTGTTTGTTTAAAAAGGCGGAGATAATCCGCTTGTTTATGGAGGAATACAAAAAATGTATGTTTTTAGCATAATATTGCAGATATTGTTTTTTATTTTCGGTGCTTATTATTTTACAGTTTCACTTTTTGCGTGGTTTAAACGCCGCGAACGTCCAATTCTGACGGATAAAACGCATACTTTTGCGCTTGTTGTTGCCGCTCATAATGAAGAAGCGGTAATAGAAAATATGGTTGAAAGTTTAAAAAGACTCAACTATCCAAAAGAGTCTTACGATATTTTCGTTATAGCTGATAACTGCACAGATCCCACGGCAGAGATTGCAAGAAAAGCAGGCGCCAACGTGTACGAGCGCGAAAGTGAGGACAAACGCGGAAAGGGCTATGCGCTTGAATGGATGTTCCAGAAGATTTTTGCTCTTGATAAGCATTATGACGCGGTTGCGGTTTTTGATGCCGATAACGTTGTACATCCCGAGTTTTTAAATGCAATGAATCATCGCATGCAGCAGGGCTATAAAGTAGTGCAGGGCTACATAGACAGTAAAAACCCGTTTGATTCATGGATTACATCGGCATACACAATTTCTTTCTGGTCAATCAACAAGCTTTTCCAGTATTCGAGATTTAATTTGGGTCTTCCGTGCCAGCTTTGCGGAACAGGATTTGTTGTAGATACGGAAGTGCTTCAAAAAATAGGCTGGCAGGCAACATGTCTTACGGAGGACATGGAATTTACAATGCGCCTGGTGCTCAACGATTACAGTGTTGCATATGCCGAAGATGCTGTTATTTATGACGAAAAGCCGCTTACATTCGGTCAGTCATGGAAACAGAGAATACGCTGGATGCAGGGACAGACGGATGTTGCTTCAAGATTTGTGCCCTCGCTTATAAAAAAAGCATTTAAAGAGCATAAATGGAGCCCGATTGACTGTGCCGTTTATCTTTTGCAGCCGGTGAGAATACTTATAATGGGATTTATAACGCTTATGTGCTGGCTTCAGACAGCATATCCTAACGGGGATATTGGCTTTTTCCAAATAAGCTATATTTTCCCGAATGCATTTTTGTGGTATCTTTTTGTTATTGCACAGTTTTTATATACTCCGCTTGTAATATGGATTGAAAAAAGACAGTTGTCATGGAAACTTATTTTTTCGTATTTGACATACTTTATTTATTCTCTGACATGGGTTCCGATTACTGTTGTCGGAATTATAAACAAAAACAAGAAAGAATGGT
>USAP01000218.1 GCA_900552775.1 uncultured Eubacteriales bacterium
CGGATGCCGGCATGACGCCCGAGGGGCGCATCGCGCTTGAGCGCGTCTACACCGCGGGGCAGATGGGCGCGTTCGGCTTTTTAAGGGATATAATCTTCCGGTGTCGTTTACGGCGGACGATGAAAAGCTTCTCTCCTGTGTTGAAAAAATGCTTGAGGGAACGGGAACTCCCGTGACGGAATACAGTTTCAGTGTGCGTGACGGCAAGCTTTTTGTCAAAAACGGAACTCCCGGTGACATGCCCGACAGCGAGGAGATTATGGACGGAATCAAAAAAGCCGCGGGCGAGAGAAAATTTGACGATACTTTGAAATTTTCAAAGAAAACAAGACAGCCCAAAAAGCTCACTGCCGAAAAACTCTATGAAGACGCTTTCAGCGCGCCGTGCGATGCGTCTTACCAAAAAGAGGGAAACGCGGTTGTGGTTATTCCGCATAAATACGGCATTGATTTTAACAAAAAAGAGGCTGAGGACATTATAAAGCAGCACACCGAGTACGGCGAGGAATTTGAAATTCCGGCAAAAATCGAAATGCCGTCCCTGCTTTATGAGGACGCGAAGGCAAGGCTTTTTGCGCAGACTCTGGGCAGCTATAAATCAAACTTCAACAGCGGAGACAGGAGCAGAAGCTCAAATATCTATCTTGCGGCAAAGCTTATAAACGACGTGATTTTGATGCCGGGAGACGTTTTTTCGTATAACGACATCGTCGGCGAGCGCTCGGCGGCAAGGGGCTTTAAGGTGGCGCACGTGTATATGAACAACGAGGTTGTGGACGGAATCGGCGGCGGAATCTGCCAGGTTTCCTCAACGCTCTACTGCGCAACGCTGTATGCCAATATGGAAATCGTAACAAGAACAAACCATCAGCTTCCGGTGTCTTATGTGCCGCTCGGTCAGGACGCCACGGTGGACTATGGAAATATAGATTTCAAATTCAAAAACAACACCGGCTATCCGCTCAAGGTTGCGGCGGACGGCTCGGGAGGAACGGTGACGGTGTCGCTTCTGGGATACCGCGATGACACGGTGAAAGTTGAAGTAACGCCCGTGCGCATAAGCACAATCCCATCTCCCGTGACGGAGGAGCGAGATCCGTCTTTGCCTCAGGGCGAAAGGAAAATCGAGAAAAAAGGCGCGGACGGCTGCGTTGTTGAGACATACAAAACCGCTACGGTAAACGGCGTTAAAGGCGAGAAAAAACTCACTTCAAAAAGCACGTACGCGGCAACGAAAACAATTGTAAGGGTCGGAACAAAGCCTGTGGAATCCGCACCGGCGGCAGCTCTGCCCGAGGGTGAAAACGAGCCTGATGCGGAAAGTGAAATAAAGCCCTCGCCGTCACCTTCGGCAGCTCCTCAAAACACGACGTCAAAACCTGATGAGCAATAATATTAAACAGATAAGGGAAAATAAGGAGACTAAATATGAGCAAATCAAAAAAAATCATAATGATAATATCGGTTCTTATTATTGCCGCAACGCTTTTTGTGCCGCCCATTTTCGGCAAGGGCGATGACGGGAGCCTCTTTGCGCTGCTTTCCGGGAACGGACTTTACACACCCGACGGGGCGGAGGGGTTTGTGGCGCGCTACGGCGCGGATATGCCGGCGGACAATGCGTTTTTTGTGCTTTCCGCGGCTAAAGCCATAAGCGGAATTTTTACGAAAAACATACTCGATATCCGCTTTGCGGCGCTTTTGTATCTGCCGTTTTATGCGCTGGGCGTGTGTCTTGTGATTGCGGGCGTTAAAATGCACAGCAAAAAGCTCGAGCCTTTTGCGGAGGCGCTTGCGGCGATCATTTTGTGCGACATAGGCTATATAGCTTACTTGAATTCACCGTATACGGACGCGTTTTTCCTTTGCGCGCTTGTGCTTCTTTTCGGCTGCGTTTTCTACATGCAGAGCAGGGGACGCGCGGAGATTTTCCCATCGGCTGCGGCGGCGCTGTGCGCTCTTGCGATTCTCTGGGGCGCCTTCGGCGGTGTGCCGTCATACAAAAACGAAAATATGGAAAAATATAATTCCGTTTTCATGGGAGCAGCGCAAAAAAGCGAAGATCTTGCGTTTTTCGGAATTTCGGATAAATATGCGTCTTTAATAGGAAAAGACTGGTACGAGGCGCAAAAGGAGACAGACATAGAGTCTGATGCGGCAAAAAGCGAAATTTTTGAAAATATAAGCGGTGCAAAGGTTCTTAAATTCTATTTCACGCACCCGAAAAATTTTGCTTCGGCGCTTGATACTGCGTGCAAAAACGCACCGTTTTTAACGCAGAAATACATAAAAATGCAGACGGACGGCAGCTACGGCATAAAGAAAGCGCCGTCACTGTGGAGCTGGGCGCGCAGATTTATGACGCCCGCGTCGCTTATCGTTTTTGCGGTGTACTATATAGCCGTGATTGCGGTTTTAATAAAAACGCGCAAAAAAGACAAAGGCTTTAAACTTGCTTCGGCATTTTACCTTTTGTTTAATATTATTTTGCTGCCGATGACGCTCGTTTCGGGCGGCACGGCGTCCGTCAGCCGCAGACTTCTGCTGTTTCAGCTCAGCTGCGATATGCTTGTTTTCATGAGCGTTTTGTGGGCGGTTAATACGTTTACGGAAAGAAATGAAAATATTAAGAAAAAATATGTTATTAAACACGTTACGAAGAGACC
>USAP01000219.1 GCA_900552775.1 uncultured Eubacteriales bacterium
GGGAGATGTTAACAAAGTGGCTCCCATCGACAAATCCAGCACAATTTTAACCATGATACTTGCCTACATTTTTTTGCACGAGGAAATAACATGGCTTAAAGCGCTGTGCATAATTCTTATAGGCGCAGGCACATATATGATGATTGAAAAACGCAATGCACCGCAAAAAACCGCGCAAAAAACAAATTGGCTTATATGGGCGCTTTTGTCCGCGCTCTTTGCGGCACTCACGTCAATTCTCGGAAAAATAGGTATTTCCGATATTAATTCAACTTTGGGAACGGCTGTTCGGACTTTTGTTGTTTTGATTATGGCATGGGTTGTGGTTTTGGTAACAAAAAGCGGTAACGGTGCAAAATCGGTAACTTCAAAAGACATGCTGTTTCTGATATTGTCCGGTATCACGACGGGTCTTTCGTGGCTTTGCTACTACAAAGCATTGCAGGACGGATCCGCAAGCGTTGTTGCGCCGATTGACAAACTGAGCATACTTGTAACGGTTTTATTCTCTTATATAGTTCTAAAAGAAAAGCTTACAAAAAAAGCTTTTTGCGGTTTGGTTTTGCTGATAGCCGGAACACTGCTTCTTCTCATATAAAAAACCTCCAATCTGACTTCACCTCGTGCGTGTAATATTACAGAAAGAGCAAAGGAGGTTCCGTGAATGTGAATGAAAAAGAGATTATAAAACGCTGTCAAAACGGAGATAAGGCGGCTTTTAACGAATTGATCCGCGTATTTTATCCGTATGTGACAAAATATCTTTTAAAGCTGTCACACGACGAAACTCTCACCGAGGTTCTTACGCAGGACGTTTTTTTGAAAGTAATCCGCACAATTGAGCGCTTTAACCCAAACGGCAAAGCATCTTTTGCAACATATGTAATAACAATTGCAAAAATACTTTTATAGACTATACGCGCCGCAGCAAAAATGTTTTTTCCGATCTTTCGGACATTGATTTGAAAAGCGATGATAACATTGAAAACAGCGTTATCACCTCAATGCAATACCGCGAGGTTCTAAAATACATAGATTCTCTGCCGCCGAATGATTTTTCTTTTCCGTCAGGTCACATGGCTTTGTCTGTCGCAAGCGTTATTATCCTTTGGAACACAAGCCGCCTTTTCGGAATTCCGGCGGCAATACTCGGCTTTCTGATACTTTTTTCAAGGATGTATCTTTTTCTCCATTACCCAAGTGACATATTGGGAGGAATTGCTCTCGGCATAACCGTATCGTATTTTATACTTCGCGTTATTTCCGGTTGACAGCGTATATACATTATGATATAATGAGCATATATGAATATGAAAAAGGAGAATAGGTATGAAAAAAACATTCGGTATCATTTTCGGAATACTTTTAATCGCAGCCGGAGCGCTGTTTGCCATTGAAGCGTTCGGCATAGCAAATATTAATTTTTCGTTTGATGGCTGGTGGACGCTGTTTATTATCGTCCCGAGTATTTACGGCCTTATTACGAGCAAAGACAAGTCGGGCAATATTATATTTTTGGCTATCGGAATTTACCTGCTCCTTGCCGCACGCGGAATTATAGACTACAGCGCACTTTGGAAAATTATTGTTCCGCTTATCGTAATAGTGATGGGTGTAAAAATAATCGTTAAAACAATAAAGGGCGATACGGCAGCATCCGACAATGAAGAAAATTTAAGCGATAAAAAAAATTAAAAAACGATTGATAAAACAGAAAAAAAACCGGGGATGTTTAAAATTTTTAAGCGTCCCCGGCTTTTCTTGATATTACATAATGTCTACTTTAAGTGGATTGCAAATATGCGGTTTTTTATTTATACTATAATGCGGAGGTGGAAAAATGGATCTTAACAAAAACTGTCTTCCCTTTTGCCAAAGCCGTGCGTTAAAGAGCACCGCATCGAAATATCCGAATTTTCCGCAAACGGCAGCGGAATCGTATTTGACTTTGCGGACAATCATCTGTTTACGTCCGAACTGCCGGAAATGGGATGTTTAAATAGTCGGTTGACTTTTTAACATCCCATTTTACATTTATCAGCGTTTTATTAAACTTAATTTGCCGCCGTCTTTCCGAGCAGACTGCATTTTTCGAGAGCATCATCATCGGGGAAGTCGGCAGCTGTCAGACCCTCGCCGTCTATAAGCTCGGCACCTGCGTTTTTAACGCGTTCTTCCCAGTTTCTCATCCACTCGCCGTCACCCCAGCCGTACGAACCGAAAAGAGCCACTTTTTTGCCCGAAAGCTTGCCTTCAAGCGCTTCAAAAAATGGTTCGAACTCGCTCTCTTCCAATACTTCCGCTCCCATAGCCGGGCAGCCGAGAATAAGCGTATCAAATTCCGCCGCATTGTCCGCCGAAATATCCGAAACAGAATAAAGTGCCGCATCGGGATTTACGGATTTTGCCCCCTCCGCTATTGCGTTTGCCATAGCCTCTGTGTTACCTGTTCCGCTCCAATAAACAACTGCTGCTTTACTCATATTCGTTACCTCTTTTCTTTTTTTGCCTGAATAATGACAAAAGCACCTTGCAGCGTGCCGCGCCTCCATGCATGGCACGCGCGCGAAATGCTCTGATTCCGTCATTTGCGCCCTTGTCCTTATTCGCTGTACTTATGTTGTCAGATGAGGCGACGCGCCGTATG
>USAP01000220.1 GCA_900552775.1 uncultured Eubacteriales bacterium
ACAGGTCATTTCGGAAGCGGAAAAACAGAAATTGCACTAAACCTTGCGAAAAATCTTGTTCCGTCCGTAATTGTCGACATGGACACCGTAAATCCGTATTTCCGAACAGCCGACGCTGCGGAAGAAATCAGAAAATCCGGAGTCCGTGTTATAACACCCAGATATGCAAATACAAATGTGGACATGCCCACGCTTCCTTCGGAAATACTTTCTGTTTTTAACACCGATGAAAATGCAGTTCTTGATGTGGGCGGAGATGATGATGGTGCATACGCACTCGGTGCATATCACAATTATCTTACGCGTGAAACACCGGATATGTATTTTGTAATATGCGCGACACGTCCGCTGCAAAGCAATACAGATGAAGTTTTGGAACTTATGAAAAATGTTGAGTTTGCGTCAAGACTTAAAATAACCCATCTGATAAATAATACCCATCTGTCGGTGTTTACTGATACGGACACGGTTTTGTACGGACAAAGTCTCTGCGAAGAAGTCAGCCGAAAAAGCGGCATTCCGATTCTTTGCACCACCGTGAGAGAAGATTTGAAAAATAAAATAATGCCTCTTGTCAATAATCCCGTTTACGGGCTTAAATTATATTTAAATTTACCATTTGAACAGCCGACGGATAATTAACCGTATCTGTTCGTCTCAGGAAAGGAAGATGTTTTATGCCGAGAGTAATCTTTGACGAAGACAGGTGCAAGGGCTGCGAGCTTTGCAAAAGCGTTTGTCCGAAAAAAATTATAGCAATGGCGAAGGACAGGCTTAACAAAAAAGGCTTTCACCCGGCAGAAGTTACGGAACCCGAAAAATGCATAGGCTGCGCTTTCTGTGCGACAATGTGCCCGGATACCGTAATTGAGGTTGAAAAATAATTTGGAAAGGATTGATAAAAATGGGCGAAAAGGTTTTAATGAAAGGTAACGAAGCCATTGCCGAAGCTGCTATAAGAGCAGGCTGCAAAATGTTTTTCGGTTATCCGATAACACCGCAGACAGAGCTTGCGGCTTATATGGCAAAGCGTCTGCCCAAAATAGAAGGCGGTGTATTTTTGCAGGCTGAAAGCGAGGTTGCCGCAATAAATATGGTGTATGGTGCCGCATCGGCAGGCAAGCGTGTTTTGACATCATCGTCAAGCCCCGGAATAAGCTTGAAATCTGAGGGTATTTCGTATATAGCAGGCAGTGATTTGCCTTGCGTTATAATAAACATTGTACGCGGAGGTCCCGGGCTCGGCGGTATTCAGCCGGCTCAGAGTGACTATTTTCAGGCCACAAAAGGCGGCGGACACGGCGATTATAAAATGATTGTTCTGGCGCCGGGCTCAATTCAGGAAATTGTTGATATAACAAAGGATGCATTTGAACTCGGAGAAAAATACCGTATGCCCGTTATGATTATGGGAGACGGAATGCTCGGTCAGATGATGGAGCCGATTGAATTTCCCGAAGAAGGCGAAACGGTAGTCCCCGAGAGACCGTATGCCACAAACGGCACAAAAATGAAAAGGGAGCATAATATAATCAATTCCCTGTACATAGACCCTGCAGAGCTTGAAAAAACAGTAATTGAAAGATATAAAAGATATGAGCAGGTGGCAAAGAACGAGACGCGCGTCGAGGAGTATATGACAGATGACGCGGAATATATTATTGCCGCATACGGCACAATTGCCCGTGTGGCAAAATCAGCAATAGCAGCACTTCGAGCGGAAGGAATAAAAGTAGGACTTATCAGACCCATCACCCTTTGGCCGTTCCCCGAAGCCGCATTTAAGAAAGCTGCGGCTAAAGTTTCGGGAATTCTCGATGTTGAAATGAGTATGGGACAAATGGTGGAAGACGTAAGACTTTCCGTAAACGGCGCATGTCCGGTTGAGTTCTTCGGAAGAACCGGCGGCGTTATTCCGACACCGGGCGAAATATGCGATGCTTTAAAGAAAATGAAGGAGGGCAAATAACAATGGAAAAAGTATTTAAGAGACCTCATGCACTTTGTGACGTACCTCTTCATTACTGCCCCGGATGCACACACGGTATTGTTCACCGTTTGGTTGCGGAGTGCATAGACGAACTTGGAATTGAAGGAACAACCGTTGGTGTTGCTCCGGTAGGATGTGCGGTATTTGCATATAATTACTTTAATTGTGATATGATAGAAGCGGCACACGGCAGAGCGCCCGCTGTTGCAACAGGTGTTAAGCGCGCTCTTCCGGACACAACGGTATTTACGTACCAGGGTGACGGTGATTTGGCTGCCATCGGTACGGCAGAAACAGTTCATGCAGCTTCAAGAGGAGAAAATATTACCGTAATATTTATAAACAATGCAATTTATGGTATGACAGGCGGTCAGATGGCTCCGACAACGCTTGAGGGTCAGGTTACACAGACATCGCCTTACGGCAGAGACCTTAAAACACAGGGTTACCCCGTAAAAGTTTGCGAGCTTTTGTCAAACACGGGCGGTGCGGCATATCTTGAGCGAGTATCGGTAGATTCTGTTCCGAATATCAAAAAAGCCAAAGCAGCTATAAAGAAAGCTTTTACATACCAGCTTGAAGGACGAGATCGGAAGAGCGTCGTGTAGGGAAAGAGTGTAGATCTCGGTGGTCGCCGTATCATTAAAAAAAAA
>USAP01000221.1 GCA_900552775.1 uncultured Eubacteriales bacterium
ACTCAGAAAACCGTTGCGCATTTCTTAAACTTTGTTCATACATTGATAACAATTATCTGATAATATAAAAATAACAAAAGATTTAAGGAGATGTTTTGTATGAGAGAATATACCGATAAAGAAAAAATGAACTTCGAAGCTAACGGTTTTGTGCCGATAGAAGACAGCCAGAGTAACGCAGACGGTCAGCAGACATTCTTCGGTCAGAATGACGACGGAACATATCGCTACGACACACACGAATCATGTCTTGTTCCTGTTTCCAGAATCAAGAAAAAGATCAGAAAAAAACAAAGACATACAAAAACATGGCTTGTGGCTTTTGCAAGCGCAGTTGCAGGAGCGCTTGTTGTATCTGTTGCAACGCCGTTTATATCAAAAGGCATAAATACTTTAAGCGGCGGTCACTTTGCGTTCGGCACCACACAGACAACAGACAGTTCTCAGACGGTTTCACCCGTAACGTACAACTCTGAAGATTTAAAACCGCTTACAACTGTTGAAATAGGAAAAACCGTAGGACCATCCGTTGTCGGAATAGTAAGTCAGGTGGAGTCGCAGGGATTCTTCCAGAAAGAAGTTTCAACGGGCAGCGGCTCGGGAATTATTTTTACAAATAACGGTCATATAGTAACAAATTATCACGTTATTGAAGGTGCAAGCTCGGTTAAAGTTGTTTTGAACACCGGCGAAGAGTACGATGCAACACTCGTTGGCAGTGATGAGAGAACAGATCTTGCGGTAATCAAAATAGACGCGCAGAACCTCACCCCGGCAGTGCTCGGAGACAGCACAAACCTTGAAGCCGGAGAAACGGTTGTTGCCATAGGCAATCCGCTCGGACTTGAATTTGCGGGTTCACTTTCAAAAGGTATTATAAGTGCGGTAAACAGAACCGTTACGGTTTCAAACAGAACATATAAAATGATTCAGACAGATGCTGCGATAAACCCCGGAAATTCAGGCGGTGCACTTGTTAACGAATACGGTCAGGTAATCGGCATAAACTCCGTTAAAGTTTCATCCGACGGTGTTGAGGGAATGGGATTTGCAATTCCGATAAGCGAAGCTAAACCGGTTATTGAAGACATTATGAACTACGGATATGTTAAAGGCCGCCCGCTCATCGGCTTGAGCACAAGATTTGTAACAGAGCAGGAGGCTTATTACTACAATCTGGCTTCAGCAGGTTTGTTTGTTGTTGAAGTTACACCTGGCAGCGGTGCCGAAAAAGCCGGAATACAAAAAGGCGATATAGTTATTTCCTGCGACGGTACAAAGATAGATGCGGCGGAAACGCTTAACAATATAAGAGATCAGCATAAAGCGGGAGATGTTATAAAGCTTACCGTAAACCGTGACGGACAGCAGTTAGAGCTTTCGGTCACACTCGGCGAGGATATACCGGCAAAAACAAAACAGTGATTTTTCAAAAAAAATACACCTTTTCTTGCTATCTCATTGAAAAAATGGGCTGTTTAAAAAGTCAACCGACTTTTTAAACAGCCCACTAATGCGTTTTACAATCGAAAGGAACGGTAGTTGTTATGGAACTGAATATTACAAGAGACGAGGCTATGGCTCTTTTGAAAAAATACAACAAGGAAGATTTTCATATTCTTCATGCACTCACTGTTGAAGGGGTTATGCGTTACTTTGCAGAAACGCTTGGTTACGAAGACGATGCGGATTTTTGGGCAGTTTGCGGACTTTTGCATGATGTTGATTTTGAGTGTTTTCCGGATCTTCACTGCAAAAAGGCACCCGAACTTTTGGCTGAAATAAACGCGTCGGACGATATTGTTCATGCAGTATGCTCTCATGGCTACGGAATTTGCTGCGATGTTGAGCCGAAACATGAGATGGAGAAAGTGCTTTTTGCAACGGATGAACTCACGGGACTCATCGGTGCGGCGGCAAGAATGCGCCCTTCAAAAAGCACAAAAGATATGGAACTTTCAAGTCTGAAAAAGAAATTCAAAGACAAAAAATTTGCCGCAGGATGTTCAAGGGATGTTATAAAAGAAGGAGCGGCAATGCTCGGCTGGGAGCTTGATAAACTTCTTTCCGACACAATTCTTGCAATGCGCTCATGCGAAGACAGCGTTAATAAGGAGGTTCTATAAGATGAAAGATGCAATTTCTGTTTTAAAATCAAGACGTTCATGCAGAAAATTTGACGGACGCAAAGTTCCGGAAAAAGAGCTTTCGGAGATTTTGGAGGCGGGTATGTATGCTCCGTCCGGCATGGGAAGACAGTCTGCAATAATGGTTGTCTTAGATGACGAGGAAACCATATCCGAGCTTTCAAAGATGAATGCCGCTATAATGGGCACGTCGGGAGATCCGTTTTACGGCGCAAAAACCGTAATTGTTGTTCTGGCAAACAAGGATGTACCTACATATCTTTATGACGGCTCTCTTGTTATGGGAAATCTTATGAATGCCGCGGAAGCGCTCGGGATTGAGTCTTGCTGGATACACCGAGCAAAAGAAGAATTTGAATCCGAAAAAGGAAAAGCTCTTCTTAAAAAGTGGGGAATTGAAGGAAACTACGAGGGTATCGGACATTGTGTTTTGGGTTACGGCGAAAAAGCGCCCGAGAAACCGCGCAAGGAGAATTATATT
>USAP01000222.1 GCA_900552775.1 uncultured Eubacteriales bacterium
AAAATGTATATAAAAGGCTTTAAAAACGTTTCCGAGGTTTTAAGTAATGTGATTTACAGGGATGGGTTTGCATTAAGCATCAATGACTCAAGCGGAAATCCCGTTCCGCAAAACGCCGAGGTTAAACCCGGTATGAAGGTTTCGGCTTCCTCCTCTGATGAAGCCAAGGAATATGTCGTATCAAATTTAAATCAGATTTTTTATGATGATTTTGACGGCTGGAGCAATAATGTATATACAAATATAAACGGTGCGGCAGAAAATGAGTGGCACCTCTGGAAGAGTAGTGAAAACGATGAAACAAAACGCAAAATGTATGCCGAAAGCGAAGATGGAAGAGGGAAAGTTTTAAAAATATATACGGCCAAGCTTTCCGAAGAAACCGAAGCATTAAATGTTTTTCCGATGTTTTATCCCGATCAGACGAAAATAACGGCGGGAAAAACAATCCTTGTATCCTTTGATGTTAAATCCGATAGCCTGACAGGCGAAACAGGTTTTGTATGTAAAAATGATTTGCCGTCAAACACTTTTATTCGTTTCGGTCTTTTACAAAACGGCAGAAACATTAAAACAGAGGGAATAAATATCGGAAATTTCGATACAAACAGATGGTATAATATTACAAGCGTATTTGATACTTCGAAAGGAAATTTCAAAACTTATATCGACGGTGTTTTGATATCGGACATTACAAAAGCGGAGCTTGCCTACTCAGAGCTTAAAATAAATCACTTCAGATTTGAGCATCAGGCCTCATATCTAAGCGAGAGGTGCAGCTGGTTTGACAATCTTGAAGTATATGCGTTTGATTCTCCGAATGAGTTTTCACTGTCGGGCAGAACAACCACTCTTGAAAGCAATTCGGAAAATATCAAAATTTCTGACGCCGGTCTTACGCATGCTTTATATGTACCCGAAAACACGACGGCTCGTGCACTCAGCGATGCGCTTTCATCAGAAAACAACGCCGTTATAAGCGTAAGCGGAGAGAAGGATTCTTATGTTACACCCGAGACGATTATTACCGTTGTTTCCGCTGACGGAAGCAGGAGGGCTTTGTATAACGTTGCAAATAAATCCGGAGTTGCAGCCTTAAGGTTTGAACAAAACTCCGCTCCGATACAGGAAAATCCTTCAGGATGGGTAAGTATAACGGCCGATATTGCGGATTTTGGTGAAGGAATACCCGCAGCAGATATCATAATTGCGGCTTATAAAGGAAATCGTCTTTTGTCGATAGATGTAAAAAGAGCTTCGGATTTTTCGGATAATCCGGAAGCTTTCGAAAGCTTTAAAATTCATCCGTATGCCAATTTACTGCTGCCCGAGGAGTGGACGGAATTAAAAGGATTTTTACTTTCTTCGACCGAAAACATATCTCCTCTCGGAAAATCGATATCAATAATAAAGTAAAGAGCTCAATAACCGAGGCGGTGTAAAAAATACACCGCCCGGTCTTGATTTTACCGATGCTTTGTATTATAATATTTTTATTCGAAAAGGAGTGTGTGCCGTGGCTAAAAAACCCGATGTTTTCTATAATTCGTCGCGTGAACGTTTGGAATCTCTGAATAAAAAATATGTGATACAGCATGATACATCGTCGTTGGCAGGGAAAAGCGGCTCCATGCACATGCATGACATACTGACAATTGAATTTATTACAAACAAAAGCGCGGAGCATGTTATTAACGGAAAACTGTATGTCATAAGGGCTGTCTCTATCTTTTCACGCCCATAGATATGCACCAGTTTACAAACATAGAGCAGGGGTTTGAAGGCTACTCGCTTTCTTTTCTTCCCGAGCTTCTCCAAAACCGTTTTGATGACAAAATAACTTATGAAAAATCTCCGTACTTTGCCGTATTGAATGACGAAAGCTATAACAAGGTTTTCTTTATGTTCAGAAATATTATGAACGAATATGAAAAATGCGGAGAATTTGAAAACATTATCGTGGAAAGCTCCGTTTCCATTATAATCGCAGAGCTTTTTAAAAATCTGATTCGCGATGCAAAAACTCTGACGACTTACGGCAGAAGCGACGTTTTGCTCAGGCAGGCATTCAGATACGTACGTGAAAATTTCACTCAAAAAATATTTGTAAGCGATATAGCCTCCGAGCTTAAAATATCCGAATCGCATTTCTGCAGATATTTTAAAGAAAAGGTTGGCGTAACTTTTTCGAAATATGTTCTTAATATGAGGCTTGATTATGCCAAAAATCTGATTCTTACCTCAAATCTTAATATGACGGAGGTATGCTATGAATGCGGAATATTTCACAAAAAAATTCAAAGAAAAATTCGGTTATTCACCTCTGCAGTTCCGGAAAACAATATGAAAAGAGCGGTTTCTATAACACTAAATAAAATTATGTAAGAGTTTTTTCAAAAATTTGCTAAGAACTTGAAACTTGTTTTTAAAAGTGATATAATACCAGTGATAAAAATATATGCATTAATTTTGGAATAACGGAGGATTATTTATGCAAAAATTTGAATCGGGAACTCTTAAATATACGTTGAATGAGGGGGACAACTCGTTTGCATATTCGTACAAGAATGTCTCGGTAAAAAATTTCAATATGTTTATCGGAAAGCTGACGGGAAACGGTT
>USAP01000223.1 GCA_900552775.1 uncultured Eubacteriales bacterium
ATTAAACATGCGCAGGTACATACACAGACGGCGCAGATTGCGCACGGCGTTAATTTGCGCCGTGCTGTGCGTTTCGGTATTTGGGGTTTTGACGCTTTTTGAATTTCGTGTGAGACCCATAATAACTGAGGTAGCAGTTTCGCGTGCCAAAAATACGGCGGTGCGCGTTATATCGGACGTTGTTAACGATACAATGAGCAAGATTTCCGTAAATTATACCGACCTTGTACAATTCCAAAAAAACGGTTCGGAAAACATAACGGCGGTTACGGCAAATATTGTTGAAATCAACAAGCTTAAATCAACTTTGACATCTAAAATCGAGGAAAAAATATCCGATATCGATTCCATGACGGCGAGAATTCCGCTCGGAAATCTTTTGGGTCAAAGCGCTCTTACAGGATTGGGACCGAAAATAAAAATTAAGATGATTCCGGTCGGATATGCCGTGGTTAACATTCAAAATGAGTTCACGGAGGCAGGAATTAATCAGACAAAACATAAAATTTTTCTGAAAGCCGGCTGTACAATATCTGTGCTGCTTCCGATTTCGTCTTGTTCGGCATTTGTTGAAACCGAAATTCCGATTGCCGAAACAATAATTGTGGGAGCGGTTCCGGATACGTATACGCATGTTACGGGGCAGGAGGATCCAAATGATTCCGTACTTAATATGCTGCCTTAATTAAAGACCCGCTAATAAAAGTCAATAGAAAAAATAAAAAAAGATAAAGATTTTTATTGACGAGAAATTAGCCTAGCAAACAGGCAGCGAGTATATGAAAAAAATTAACTCTTTGCCGAAAAAAGAAATTAAAACTGTATTTATGCAGGGTAATAAGTATCTAAATACTCTTTCACCCTTGCATAATATATATGCAGAAACTTGGCTGAGCCTGCGGTCATATAGCAATAGTAGTGTTTGTCTTCAGCACGCTTTCTGTCAACAGCTCCTGACTGGTTCGGCGGTGACTCTAAACCTGCAAAGCACACAAGAGATGACTTTTTATTCAATCTGTTTTGTGACACGAACGCAAAGGTTCAACCCGCTAAAACGAACGCTGCAACAAGAGGATGGCTGACCGTCTTTGATACGGACGTGGATAGTCCAAGAAAGGAGTCGTCAGACCAATTACTCCTCTTATTGTAGCTTAGGTAAGAGACGGAGTAAAGCATATCCGGCTGATATGCTTTACCCACAAATATATTGTAACAGAAAAGGAGATATTTATGCAGGAACTGAAACGAGGCGACAGAGGAGCATATGTGTATATGCTTCAGCTTGCACTGCAAAGAAGCGGATATTTAAGCGCGCGCAAGGACGGGATTTTCGGGCCTGTGACGGAAAATGCGCTGCGCGGATTTCAAAGCGCGTTTATGATTCCCGTAACGGGAACGGCGGACGAAAAAACATGGAGATATTTAAACGACTTTATTCGAGGTTATGTAAAATACCGCGTAAAGCCGGGAGATACTCTTTTTAAAATTGCGGAGAAAAACTTTACAACAGTAAAAAGCATTATCACGGCAAATTCACTGAAAAATCCGGATATGATAGAGGCAGGACAAACGCTTGTCGTGCCGTTCCGTTTCGACGTTGTGCCGTTTGACGTACCGTATACTTATGAACTTACAAACCTTTTGTGCGAGGGAATCTCTGGGCGTTACCCGTTTGTTGAGCTGAAGGAAAGCGGAAGGAGCGTTGAGGGGAAGCGGCTTAATCTTTTTGAAATGGGCAAAAAGGGGAGAAGTGTGTTTGTTAACGCTTCGCACCATGCCAATGAGTGGATTACAACGCCGCTGGTGCTGAAGTTTTTGGAAAGATATGCCGCTTCATATGCAAACAGTGACAGCATAGAAGGTTTTAATGCGTCGCGGCTTTTCGAAAACAGCCGCCTTTACATGATGCCGCTTGTAAATCCGGACGGGGTAGACCTTGTAAACGGCGTGGCGGATGGTACGTATTTGGCAAATGCATGCAAAATAGCCGAGGCTTATCCGAACATACGTTTTCCCGAAGGGTGGAAAGCCAATATAGAAGGGACGGATTTAAATCTGAATTATCCGGCAGAGTGGGAAAAAGCAAAGAGAATAAAATACGGACTGGGCTTTAAAACGCCGGCGCCGCGTGATTTTGTGGGGGAAAACCCACTTTCTGCGCCCGAAAGCCGCAGCGTTTATAATCTCACAAAATCGGAAAATTTTGTATTTACAATTTCATATCATACGCAGGGTGAGGAAATTTATTACACATTTCAGGGTCAAACACCGCCGGGCGGACGTTTTTATGGGGAAGAATTTGCACGCCTGAGCGGCTACCTACTGGCAGACGCTCCGTATAACTCTTCTTTTGCCGGATATAAGGACTGGGTGATTCAGGACTACAATGTGCCCTCTTATACGATTGAAGCCGGAAAAGGCGAAAATCCGCTTCCGCTTTCGGAACTTCCGCTTATGTATCGTGATAATGCGGGGATAATGGCATATGCATTGTCGCTTTGATTTTGGGTTATAATATCTGCGGAGGTAGGTATGGCTGAAATAAAAAAACACAAAAAGATACTGAAGGAAAACGAAACGCTTGCGCTTGCCGAGAGAAAGCATACGGACAAACGA
>USAP01000224.1 GCA_900552775.1 uncultured Eubacteriales bacterium
TGTCGGATGCGGCTGTTGGCGATACGATCGTTTTGGGCTCGTATGAGCAGGATAACGATACATCCAACGGCAAGGAATACATTGAATGGCTTGTGCTTGCAATAGAGGATAACCGGCTGCTTGTTATCAGCCAATATGCTCTGGATTGCCGGCAGTACGGCACGGAACCCATTACTACATGGGAGAAATGCACACTGCGCGGGTGGCTGAACAATGATTTCTTCCGTGCGGCATTCTCAGACAGAGAAAAAACCATGATCCCCACGGTGACGGTGTCGGCGGACAAAAATCCCGATTACGATACAGATCCCGGTAGCGCCACACAAGACAAGGTCTTTCTTCTCAGTATCACGGAAGCCAACCGGTATTTAAAAAATGATGAAGCAAGAATGTGTACGCCGACAGCTTATGCAATAGCAAACGGCGTCTGTACGAGCAGTAGCTATACCAAAGACGGCGCAGCCACCCGCTGGTGGTGCTGGCAAGAAATATCTGTTACAACGAATTATCTGAAACCGAACGGGAAGAGGTTGTAAAAGCAGCTCGGAAGATACATTCATCCGTTAATTTATTTAATGTAAATAATTTATTCGAGGCTGCTGTGAATAACGAACCATATTCAAAGTGGACCGCACTGATATAATAGAAATCGTACGATTTAATGATATTTGGCCGCAATATATCAAAATTCTGTTGATATATTGCGGCCAAAAGCGTATAATATGCGGTATAAAGTGGAAATATATATAGTGACAGGAGTTGGTTCAGATGAAAGACTGTAAACAAATAGCGGCAGAGTGGGGATTATCAGAACGTACAGTTAGTGCATTGTGTAAATCAGGGAAAATTAACGGCGTCAGGAAAGCCGGCAGATTCTGGCAGATTCCTGATGATGCAAAGAAACCGTCAGATGGAAGGATTTCTTCAGGAAAATATGTGAAAAAGTCCGAAGAAAAAGACAATCTTTTCGGCGGCGGAAGCGGAGCGGGCGTTTCGATTAACCCGGTCGGTTTCCTTGTTGTTTCCGGAGGAGACGTAAAGCTTGTTTCGGTTGAAAACGGAACCGGGGAAGGGATAGACAAGCTTTTGGGAGCTTTACCCGGCGTTGCGCAGAAAATAAGCGATTTCTTCAAAAAGAAAAAAGAAGATAAAAGTGATGAAATCATAGATTGATTTGCTTTAAAGCCGTTGGTTTGTTTTAAACAAACCAACGGCTTTTTTCAGGTTCCGGAGTTTTTTAACATCTCCTTTTTGCTATACTTCAAAACTCTCCCTAAGCTTTTTTAAAGCCTTTTTCTCTATTCTTGACACATATGAACGTGATATACCGAGTTCCCCGGCGATTTCGCGCTGTGTTTTTGCTTCTTTGCCGAAAAGCCCGTATCTTTTCGCGATAATTTCCGCTTCTCTTTTACAGAGCACGGTTTTTACGGCATTATAAAGTTTTTTGATTTTTGTTTTAAGTTCGATTTTTTCCGTGGCATCTTCATCGTCGGTTTTCAAAATCTCCATAAGGCTCACTTCGTTTCCTTCTTTGTCAAATCCTATCGGGTCGTTTAAAGAAACCTCGTTTTGCAGTTTCCTGTTTGAGCGCAAAACCATTAATACTTCGTTTTCGATGCAGCGCGCGGCATATGTTGCAAGCCTTATGTTTTTCTGCGGATTATATGTAGATATAGCCTTAATCAGACCTATTGTGCCTATGGAAATCAAATCGTCGTTTTCTATTCCCGAGCCGCAGTATTTTTTAACGACGTGAGCCACAAGGCGGAGATTGCGTTCTATGAGAATATTTTTTGCCTCTTCACTGCCTTTGCCCCACATGGCGAGATATTTTTCCTCTTCTTCCTTTGAAAGCTGAGGCGGAAAAGACGTTCCTCCGCTTACAAATGATACGAGAAAAACGTTTTCGAGAAGAAATGAAATAAAACCTATTAAAATGTTCATTGCAATAATCTCCGTTTCGTTTAGGATATTAAAATATTATGAATGTAAATCGGGTTTTGTGCGTGTCCCTAAAAAGATTTGTCTTGCGAGGAAGGTGTATTTTGTACTATAATGGGAACGAAAAAATTGTTTATAAGAGGGTGATTATTTTGGAATGGAAATTAAATAATGAAAAATTTACATATATATTGCGTTATTATCTGCCTGCACTTCCTCAGTACGGAGAAGAAGTGACAAAGAGCAGACTTTGCGAGCTTATTGACTTTTGCAAAGAATGTGACGTTAAAGCAGTTATGTTTTACGTTGATTTAAACCCCTATTGGTACTATATGCCCGATACCGAGGAGCATAACAGCTACCTTGTCGGAGTTATATCCGAAGCCGCGGAATATCATATCAGCTTAATTATCAGAATCTTTTCGGCTCGTGGGACGGCAATTTTGACCACAGAGACATGCTTACGTGGGAGTGCTATGTTGACGAATATAAATACGGCGTCTATGAAAAGGTTCTGATATGGGAAAAGGAAAGTATATCGCCGTTTTAACAAATTCATATTTTTTGCAGCTGCGAAAAACTCTTATTGAGAACTTTCCGCAGCTAATTTTTTTAAACGCTCATGTTATGAATAAATATTCATTTACATAAGAAAAAATACAG
>USAP01000225.1 GCA_900552775.1 uncultured Eubacteriales bacterium
GGAGTTATTGAAAGAAATATTAAAATTGTATTTTCAGTATCAGCCGACAGAGATCTTAACATAACCGAAAATTTAAGTGATGCTTTACCTGCCGAGGGAGCAAAAGGTACATTGATTGTTCCGAAACGAGTTTGGGCGGCAACTGTTCCTGAACTGCAGAATCCGCCCGAGGCAATAATTGATAATGATTTTTCAACTTCGGGAACACAGGAAGGTAAAAACAAGTGGTTCGAATTTGATTTGGGAGAAGTTATGGATATAAGCGGTATTTCTATTATATTTAAAAACGGAGATATAAGGCAAGCAATTTATGATATTTTATATTCCGAAGATGGATATAATTTCACAAAAGTGTTCTCCGGTAAATCGACGGGAAATACATCAAGCTGGGAATCTACAGATCTTCCGGGCAGAGTAAGGTATATAAGATTTGTAGGAAACGGAAACACTTCATCTTCATGGAATAACATAACAGAATTCAGAGCATTTAAATAGAAGGGAGGATTATTCTTTGAAAAAAATCACAGCAACCTTATTGTCCGTAATAATTTTATTTTCGCTTTTAATTCCGGTGCAAGCTGCGAAAACCGATTTCTCTGCGGATTTCAGCGGCATGGAATTGCCGCCGGGGTGGTATACAAACGGTAATTATTCAGACGTTATAAAAATTGAACCGGATTCACAAAAAGGCGGAGTGAAATTTCAGGCTTCAGCGGGAGACGTATCAAAATACGTATATTGGAGTGCTTTTGGACTTAAATTAAACAAAGAAATAGCAAATAACAGCAGTCTTGATATTTCGATTGATTTTATGATTGAAGATATCGGTGCCGTTAAAACCGACAGATTGTTTGATGTTTGCTTAAAACCGTTGTCGCAAGATGGAATCAATAAGGGATTGAAAGAAAACTGGGTGCCGCACATCACGGGCGACGGCACTTTTCAGGGAAGTTCGGAAAAAGCCGAGGCGGGTGTTTGGTATACACAGAAAAATTCTTTGAATACGGTTACGGGAGCCATTAGTGCCGTATGGACTAAAAAGGGCAGTTCGGAAGTGATTGCCAAGTATACCTCAAACCCCGGATATAAAAATACAGGTGGAATACAGAGCATTAATATTATTCCGCTTTCGGACGGCGTCTTTTACATAAGAAGTATTAATATCGGCAGTAAAATGTCACTTTCAATCAACAGCCCAAAAGACGGGGAAGAAGTTGATATAAGTAAACCGCTTATCATAAATGGGACAATTCCTTATGATGTTTCTTTAGCAGAAGTATATATTGACGATGTGTGTGTACTTACTATAGATAATTCCGGTGAATCAGATATGTTTACCGAAAACATCAACATATCAGAATATAATGAAGGCGCACATGTCATAAAAGTTTCCTGTGGCGGAGAAACGGTTGAAAAAACGGTGATTTTCAAACTCCCGGATATTGAACGCGGAGTTACATATCCCGCAAAAGACAGTATAGTTGCAAAAAATGATTTTAAATATGTTGAAGTTTCGGCGTTTGAAGGAGAAACGGTATATTTGTTTCTTGACGGAGATTTTATAAAAAAATTTAAGTCAACAGGTTTAGACAAAATAGAAATTGAGAAAAACTTGTCTATAGGAAAACACAAAGCAGAAACCGTAATCGGTCAAAAAAAATATATAACCGAGTTTATGGTAAATGATGTTTTAAGCACAAATTTGATGACCTGTGATTTCACCGGCGGAGATTATTATCCTTTCGGTGCGTCAAAATTTACTGTAGGGTATGACGAAAACGGTAATGGTGTAACTGTTGATCCCGCTGCATTTACAGGGATTGACGGCGATGAAAACGGTGCATTTGGTTTTATAACTTCCGAACCATGGGAAGATGATACCGGAATCTGGAAGAATAAAACGGGAGCCACAATGCATCTCGGGATGCAGAACTACGGAATTTCCGGAGGCATGGTAATGTTCCAATATGATATAAAACTCTTTGATTATTGTACGTTTGGTATTGAAGCTTACAGCCCCGGTGCGTCTTCAAATTGGCTGTATATAGGAGATCCTGTGTTTTCATCACAGGGGAAAATTGCAAAGTCGGCCGATTCGTATAATAAGAACGAATGGATGCATGTCAAACAAATTGTAAATTTTAAAAATAAAACGGAAACTCTTTACGTCAATGATAAATGCTATCTTAATGAAACACCGATAAGGGATGACGCAAACACAATAGAAAGAATTAATGTTTATGCCTCAATAACCCGAAAAGAAGCCGGTCAGGGGTATGCACTTGATAATTTTGAGGTGACAAAAAACATTTTTTATACAGAATTTGAGAATTTATCATATTCGGAAACGGCAGACGGTTTGTTTAAGGAGGCAACCAAAAACACTGTGCCAAAGAATGCAAAGAGGATTAAGCTTACATGTTCAAATACTTTTATTGAACCGGGAATTATAACAGACTTTGTAAAGCTGTCGGCAGATGGATATGATATAAAACTTGAGAAAGCAGAATTGACAAAAAACGGAGAACTTACGATTACAGCCAAATCTGTCTTGCCGGACGGGGCAAGATCGGAAGAGCGTCGT
>USAP01000226.1 GCA_900552775.1 uncultured Eubacteriales bacterium
AAATATTACAGCTTTTTGTTACATGAGATACGGTAAACAAATTTTTCATTAAAAATCTCTCCCAAGCTCTTGACTTGTCCACATATGAACATGATATATTATATATGGAATTACCAAAATTGTCAAATATAATTTATTAGGAGGTAGAATTTTTATGAATTGTAAGAAATTTTTGGCGGTAATCATCAGTCTTGTCATGACAATGCTTATTATTCCGTCGGCCGTGTTTGCGGATGATTCGGAAACGTCTGAGGTGAGATACTCAACAGACGGCGGAGAGACATGGAGCTATGATTCGCTGATGAACACTTTGTGGAGCAGTGGTTTCAATAGCAGAAAAGATATTACAATAGAACTTTTGCACGACATTACTCTTGATAGTTCATGGTACAGTCAACAGGATCTCGGATACCACAATAATGTAATTTTAGATGGAAAAGGGCATACAATATGGCGTAAAAGCGGTGCAAATATGCTTTTCTGCATTAGATATGAAAGCAATGTTACGCTTAAGGATATCACGATAGACGGCGGTGCTGTTTGGTCCGGAGAGCCCGAAAATCCTGTTAACACAGGTCTTTGCCTTGAAAACAGAAATGCTCATCTTATGTATGTTGCCGGTAATTCCACTCTTACTCTCGACAGCGGTGTTGTGCTTAAAAACAGTGACATGGGAGATAGTTGGTACGGCGGAGCTGTTGTTGTAGGATATAGCGGTGAAAATGGAAGCGGAAAACTTATAATAAATGACGGAGTAACAATATGCGGCAACCGGGCGAATGCCGGCGGCGCAATATGTGTTTGGGGTTCCGAAGACGAGCTTGTAATAAACGGCGGAAGCATAACGGATAATTATGCCACAGATGCGGGAGGCGGAATTTATGTAAGAGGAGGCAATTTTAATATTTCCGGTTCGCCTGTAATAAAAGACAATTATTCAAAAGGCGAGGCAAGCAATGTATATCTTGCGCGTTCGAATGTGATAACAATTGACGGAGAGCTTTTAAACACTGATAAAATCGGGGTATCGGCTTTGAATCTTACCGTTTTCACAAGCGGTTGGGGAGAATATATGGACGGCAAAAGCGGAAAAGATTATTTCAAAAGTGATGTAAGCAGCCGTTTTATTGCTTTAAGCGGTACTGAGCTTGAATTAAAAGATGCGGAGGCTGTGGTTATTGATACGGCCAAAGCAACAAATGTTGAGGTTAAATTAAATGATTTGGCTCTTCACGACAATATAAATCTTTCAGAGGATTCAACCTATAGGGTTGTTGTGTCTACGGCTAATAAAGAAGCTGCCGAAGCCGCAAACAAAGCAATTGAGAATGCGGCGACCGGTGATACGAACAAACAGATTTTTGATATTTCCGTTGTTAAAATCGATTCAAACGGTGTTCGGACGGATATTTCAAAGGAGATAACCAATCAGCCGGTAACTCTTACACTGCCCGAAACGCCTTTAGGTGATGTTACAATTTATCATGTTAACGATATGGGTATTATTGATTATGAAACAACTGTTGCTCCAGATGGCAGCAAAGTAGAATTTGTTGCGCCGTCATTCTCAACATATGCGGTGACATATACGGCAGACAGTCTTGAAGCTGATGATATAACAAAGAGTATCGGAGTTGTATTTTCAAGGGTTGACGGCACAGACAACGAATATAACGTCATTTTAAAGGCTTTGGACGGCAAAAAGATAAACCGCTTCATGTCCGCATACATTGCGTTTAAGAACGAATGTGCAACAGTGGATTATGAGATAGTTCCGTCCGTTAACATGACATCATCCGTAATAAGTGAAAACGATGCAAGCCGCACATACCGCTTTAACATGGACGGAGCAAACGCAAGCGGAGCAACGGGCGAAGCAATCACAATAGGCACGGTTGCATTCACAGGTTACGGTGACCTGAAATTCAGTGTCGACGAGGCTTTGACATCTGCAAGTATAAATGTTGTAAATACGGCAGAAGCTGCTGACAGTATTGTTGATGAATACAGTGTTTTAAACGGTTTTCTGAAAATTAATGAAGATTCTGCACCGGAAACGGGCACAATCACCGATACGATTGAGAGAGAAAAGAAAAATCTTACAATAAACATCGACTTTAACAATAGGGTTGAAAAAAATGCAGCAGATTATCAGAATATGAAAGTTATAATTTCGGGCGGCGATCTTGCCGTAGATGAAGTTATTGCACTTGGTGAGGATAACTTTGCAGACAGTACATCAAAAACTTCTTACAGCTTTTCAAAAGAGCTTACAAAGAACACTGCATACACGGTAACTGTTTCGGGCTCGGGTTACAGAACAGCGCGTTACACCGTTACAATGACAGGTGATAAGGTGTTAAACTTCTGGAACAACGCAAAAGATGCTGATACCGCTTTGGAAGTCGGAAACGATAATTCCGCAAGAAAAGTTACCTTCCTTGCCGGTGACATTGTAAAGGACAACAACATAAATATTTACGACCTTTCGGCAGTTGTTTCTTACTTCGGAACAAAGGTTGACAAAGACGCTCATCCGGAATACGCTAAGTACGATTTAAACCGTGACGGC
>USAP01000227.1 GCA_900552775.1 uncultured Eubacteriales bacterium
AAACTATTTACAAACAATGAATAATGTGTTATAATATCAAAAGTTTAGGTACAAGACAAAAAATTGTATATCTTTACGGAAACGGAGATTATTATGGAAAATTACGCTAACCTTACTATTATGACTCATCCGCTTATAAAACATAAGATTTCTATTTTGCGTGATGTCAATACAGGCAGTAAACAGTTTCGTGAACTTATTGAAGAAATTGCTATTTTAATTGCTTTTGAGGCTACAAGGGATATTCCTCTTTGCGAGAAAGAAGTTGAAACGCCGATATGTAAGACAATGTCAAGTGTTATCAGCGGTAAGAAACTCACTGTTATTCCCGTTTTAAGAGCAGGTCTTGGTATGGTAAGCGGCGTTTTATCGCTTCTGCCTTCCGCAAAAGTAGGACATATCGGTCTTTACAGAGATCATGAAACGCTTGAACCTATTGAATATTATTTTAAAGTTCCTCAGGATATTGCAGAGAGAGAAGTTATTATTGTTGACCCGATGCTTGCTACGGGCGGTTCGGCGATTGCAGCTATTGACTGTATCAAGAGACGTGGTGTTACCGATATCAAATTTATGTGTATTATTGCCGCTCCCGAGGGTATAAAGGCTGTTTGTGAAGCCCATCCCGATGTTAAAGTTTATTGCGGCATTTGTGATGAAAAGCTTAATGAGAACGGATATATTGTTCCCGGACTCGGTGATGCCGGAGACAGAATATTCGGTACAAAATAAATAAAAAGCCCACTCGGCATTTTGCCGGGCCGGCTTTTTTTGCGGATTGATTTTACACATAGCGTGATTTTATGTGTATTTCAAATATAAAATTCAAAAGAGAAAAGGAGTATGTTTTATGAAAAATCAGATGAAAGCAATCTATGATGCAAGAGAGCTTGGAAAAGGCAAAATGCTTATCCTTGGCTTTCAGCATATGTTTGCCATGTTCGGAGCAACGGTGCTGGTTCCGCTTCTTACGGGACTTGACATTGCAACAACACTGCTTATGGCAGGACTTGGAACATTATTTTTTCACCTTATGACAAAAGGTAAGGTTCCCGCATTTTTGGGTTCTTCATTTGCTTTCCTCGGAGGGTACGGTGCGGTAGCACCTCTTGCAGGTGCAAACGGCATGACAAATGCGGAACTTCTTCCTTATGCATGTCTCGGTGTTGCGGCTGCAGGACTTGTTTATCTCGTGTTGGCAGCTCTTATTAAATGCCTGGGTGTAAAGCGTGTTATTAGATTCTTCCCGCCCGTTGTAACTGGACCGATTATTATTTCCATAGGACTCGGTCTTGCGGGAAGCGCAGTTACAAACTGCCAGGCAAACTGGCTTCTTGCGGTTATTGCACTTGCAATAGTTATTTATTACAACATTTTCGGAAAGGGAATGTTCAATATTATTCCTATTCTCTTGGGCGTTATCGGCTCTTGCCTGATTGCGGCAATTTTAGCGCTTTGCTTTGGTCAAACTAACGTAATTGACGGTGCCGAATATATAACACTCGGTAATTCCGCTATGAAGATATTCTCTGTTGACGCCTTGAAAAATGTTGTCGATGCACCTTGGATAGGATTCCCGGTTAAATGGAACGGAACGGTATTCGGAGGCATCGACTGGTCGCAGTCAACGCTTATTATAAGTTCAATAATTGCAATTTTGCCGATATCTCTCGCTACAATGATGGAACATATCGGTGATATTTCGGCTATTTCTTCAACAGTCGGAAAGTACTTTATTGAAGATCCGGGCCTTCACAGAACACTTATAGGTGACGGACTTGCAACAAGCTTCTCAGCACTTTTTGGCGGACCTGCAAATACAACATACGGAGAAAATACAGGTGTTTTGGCTCTTTCCAAGGTTTATGACCCGAGAGTTATAAGAATTGCTGCAGTTATAGCGGTTATCCTCTCCTTTTCTCCAAAGTTTGCCGCAATAGTTGAACTTATTCCCACAGCTGTTATAGGCGGTATATCGTTTATTCTTTACGGAATGATTTCGGCAATCGGTGTCAGAAACGTTGTTGAGAATAAAGTTGATTTTTCTCAGAGCCGTAACCTTATTATCGCAGCGGTTATACTTGTTTCCGCACTCGGACTCGGAACAGTTGTTATTCCTATAGGCGGAATGAGCATCTCCCTTTCGGCTTTGGCAGCAGCTTCGGTTTCCGTCACAAGCTCACTTTCATAATTCCGTGTGGGGGCTGTTGAAACATTGGAGCAGCCGCCAAGCAGCATTATCAGCACAAGAAGCGCTGCAAACATTGATTTTCTCATCATATCGACCTCCTTTACGGCTTCATTATACGCAGCGGCAACCTTGCCGCCTTTGTCGTAGGCGAAAATGCTTTTACCCTCTGCGGTTGCTTCCACCGCACGGATAGAATGAGGTATCTCGGTATCAAATACCTTGATTTTCTTACCGTATGCACTTTTGACCGTTGCCGTAATTTCCTTAGAAATGTTGGTACGGGGCATTACCATAGTCATTAAGATACCGTCTATCCGCAGCTTGGGGTTGATTTGCCGC
>USAP01000228.1 GCA_900552775.1 uncultured Eubacteriales bacterium
CGTCCACCGCCACATAGCTTGTCCGGTGGGGAATTTCCTTCACGCTGACCACCGAATATACCGTAATGCCGCAATCGCCCACAATGGACCGCCCCGGCTCCAGCAACAGGGCGGGAACCGGAATGTTCCGGTCCATACAAAGGTCATTCAGATATTTTCCGATCTTTTTGATCAATTCTCCGTATTCCACAACCGGGTCCTTTTCGGTATACCGGATGCCGAAACCTCCCCCTAAATCCAGATACTGGGGCAGCCAGCCGATTTTTCTGTATCTCCGTGTGCAGTTCAATCAATTCGCCGTTTTTCGGACATAATAATTTCAAAAAAAACATCCTTTCACAATCCCGGCTCGGGTTACTTCAGCTTTTTTATAATTTTAACATGACAATACATAAAAGTCAATCTCAACATACATTTTGTCTTTTTAGCAAAAATCACTTGATTTATATTCTCAAATGTGATAAAATTTAAGTATAAGGAAACGGAGGCTTTGGGTTGAGAGTTTTGGGAGTGGATTACGGAGACAGCAGAATAGGCATAGCCGTGAGCGATCTTCTGGGCATAACCGCCCAGGGAGTGGAAACAATAACCGAAAAGGATTTCGGCACACAGGTTGCAAAGGTTGCAAAAAAGGCAGCTGAACTCGGAGCCGAGAAAATTGTTCTCGGGATGCCAAAAAATATGGATGGCACACTCGGAGAGCGCGCCGAAAAAACAAAAATTTTTGCCGAAGCTCTCGAAAAAAAATCCGCTCTGCAGGTAACTTTCTGGGACGAACGGCTCACAACCGCCGCCGCACACAGGACACTCTCCGAAGGCGCCGTAAGCGGAAAAAAGCGCAAAGGCATTCTCGATACCTTGTCTGCCGTGTTTATTTTGCAGGGGTATCTTGACAGTTTGAATTAAATTTTTTAAGGAGTTTAAAATGGAAGAATCAGAAAGAATCGTAACTTTTACAGACGATGAAGGAAAAGAATATAAAATAGAAATACTGGACATTATAGAGCACGGAGATGAAATTTATGCATGTGGAGTTGACGCGGCAACGCCCGACGACATTGACGAGTGCGAGGTACTTATAATGCGTGTCGTGCATATTAATGATGAAGAAGACGCTTTGGAGCCGATTGAAGACGAAGCTCTCCTTCAGGAAATCTTTGAGATTTTCAAAAATCACATGGATGAAGAATTTGAATTTGAAGAATAATATATAGCCCTGCGGTGTTCGAGCCGCGGCTACGTTTTAGCCAACACTTTTATGTAAGGGAAACCGAAGAGTTGCGGTGGTGTGTATGCCCCGTCCCGTAAGGCACGTGGGAAACCCGTAAGCCGCAAATAAGGTTACCCACCTGCGATGCAGGTTGAAATTATGCCGTTAAACGGCACTGCGGGGATTTTTATTAAAAAATATAATCAGTTTCAGAAAAATCCGTTTTGATTTGCCCTTTTGCCGGATAGAAATAAAAATCCTTCTATCCGGCAAAAGGGCTTTTTTGCAAATTTTCACTTTGCCTGATGCTCTTTTTCCTCTTCGGCTATAAACATCATGGCAAAACTTATAAAAAGCAAAAAGCAGCATATCCATATTGATCTGCTTCCTATCATTTTCGTCACAAACGTACCTATTCCGGCGCCTACCGCAAATACCGCAATAACGCCGAAATATGTCACGGCTTTTTTCAGAATAGTCCTGTCGTGCACATGAAAATAAGCACAGAGCGCTTCCACGCCGCTTCTCATATTGCCTATACACATTGTACTTGCATATGCATGTCCGCGCACTTTATGAAACGACTGAACCTGCATTGCACAGACAAACGAAACAAGCGCGTTTGCAAGAGCATTAACTTTTTGCGGCAAAAATCCCACGCTGAACAGCAGCACTATTTCCAAAATCAAAATTATCTGCCGCCAATGTATTTTTTCGCAGTTTTTGTAATGAACATGTATAATCTCCGCTGCCGCCGTGCCTATAAGAAACGAAATAACCGGAATTAAATATTTTAAAACCGTGCTCCATTCTCCGGCAAAGCAAGCCGAACTCATAAGTACAATATTTCCCGTCTGCGCATTGGCAAAAACTTCGCCGCGGCAGCTATACGTATACGCGTCCTGAAAACCGCCGGAAAGTATAATAAATAAGGCAGTGCGGAATGCATCGGACATCTGCCCTTTCGATTTTTTCTGCAGCATACATAATCATCCCTTAAAAAGTAAATACAAAAACCGAATATGAAAGCATTGCACAGAGTAACGAGAGCATAAAAACTATATAATTACCGCTGCAAAACGCTTTTAAAAAGCAATAAAGCACAAAACCGATTCCCATGCAAAAAGACATAACTCTGTCCTGAAATCCTTTTTTTCTGCCGCTGTGCACAAAATTGAAAATTAAAGCTGCCGCCGCCAGATCAAGCATTAAGCCCATCAATATTTCAATTACACTCATTTTTATTCCACTTTTATCTTGACTTTTACAATACTTAATATTATACTACAATATAACA
>USAP01000229.1 GCA_900552775.1 uncultured Eubacteriales bacterium
GATGGCTTCCGATCGGTGCAGCAGCCGCAATATACGGCTCTGTAATTGCTTTGTCCGAAAGCTCTGTTATTTTAAAATTCATAAATTCTCCGCTTTAAAAATCGAGTTTTGACAATATTTCGTTTTTAATATCTTCTATATTTCTGATTTTATCATTTTTCACACAATATATTCTTTCCCATCTGCATTGTGTGGCAACAAAAACAGCATTTTTATATGCCGAATAAAGATAATCACTGTTATTTTCGTGAATATCTTTTTGTTTTCTGCCAGTTATTTTATTATCGCGTTCGGCAATAAGTTTTTTTGAAAATTCGGGCGGCATATCGAGAAAAAAAACTTTATCCGGCTGCGGCAGCCCGAGTTTAATATATTCAAAATCATAAACCCAGTCAAGAAATTTCAGCTTTTCATCTTTATCGTCAATCTTTGCCGCCTGGTGAATCATGTTGCTTGTCACATATCGGTCCGCAATTACAATTTCACCGCTTTCAAGTTTTTTTCCCCAATCGGTTTTAAAAGAAGCATATCTGTCTACCGCATAAAAAGCGGATGCAGCATAAGCCGATACGTCGGAAGGATCTGAACCGAACATACCCCCAAGATACATCTTTACCAAAGCAGATGAGGGACTGTCATAATCGGGAAAAGTTATTTTTGAAACATTTTTTCCTTTTTCTTTTAAAGTGTTATACAATATTTCCGTCTGCGTCTGCTTCCCGGAAGCGTCAACACCTTCAAAAACAATCAGCATAGGAATAAAACTCCTTATTTAATATATTTTTTCCCATGAATCATAACCGTTACAAGAAATTTCGGAAGAACAAGCATTCTGAAAAATCTTGAAGGTTCGGTAATGAGTCTGTAAAACCATTCAAGATTAAGCTTTAAAAAAAATTTCGGTGCACGCGTAGTCTGACCGGACAAGACATCAACACTTCCCCCCGCGCCTATCATAAGACACGGAGGCAGGTTTTCTTTATTGTCTGCAATCCAGTTCTCCTGTTTCGGAGCCCCGAGACATACAAGCAAAATACCGGGTTTTTTTTCATTTATATCCTTTAAAACTCCGCTATCATCCTTATGATACCCGTGCTCAAAACCACATACGTTTACACCGAAATCATTATGTATTTTTTCAGCCGCTTTTTTTGCGACCCCGTCTTTTCCTCCGTAAATATAAACGGAAATGTTATTTTTTGCAGCATAAGAAAGCAAGCCGCACGTAAGGTCAAACCCCGCAACTCTTTCGGGAACCGGATTCCCCAAAATTTTTGACCCGTATACTACGCCTATTCCGTCCGGAATAACCATATCCGCGCCGTTTAAAACATCTCGGTATGAATCATTTTCGTATGCTTTCATTATAATTTCCGGATTCGGCGTAAAAACCGAACCGCCGGTGCTTATAAGATCCTCGGCACGCTTTAAGGCCTCATTCATATTTACCTTATCAACGTTTACTCCGAGTACACAAACAGTTTCTCTCATACATTTACCTCTTAAATCATTTTTAATGATTTTATCATAAATGCACATTAAAGTCAACCGAAACGGCGTAAAAAATAATATTAGGAATTCAATTTATCAAGATTTTTAACAAAAGGTTTCGATACCGCTGCCAAAATAACAGCCGATATAATAGCTTCAAAAAGCATATACGAGCCATTGTATGTGAGCGAATAAAGCCATACGGGCTGACCTTCTCCGGCATAAATGCCCCAGATAAGTATTCCTGACAGAAAGTGGCAGATAAATCTGCAGAAAATGACAATAAAGCCCGCAACGGGAAGCGCGTATGCCTTTTTGCCCATAGCCTTGAAAAATGTGCCCGAAAGTCCCAAAACGCCGAACGCGATCACATAGTCAAGCAGAACCTCTGCCGTGAACGCAAAAAAAGTGTTTGCCGGCGGCGCAACAAATCCCAAAAGCATTTGAATAAGCGCATAAACAAAGCAAGCCAGAACGCCCTGCTTCGAGCCGAAAAGACATCCTATAAGAATAAGCGGAACCATTGACCCTGCCGTAACGGAACCGCCGTAAGGTGCGTCGAATATCTTTATAAACGACAGCACAACCGCAAGCGCAACGAGCATTGCGGAAACGGTAAGTTTTTTTGTACTTGTTTTCATCTGAAAACACCCTTTCTCAAAATAGTATTTAAAGAATAAACATGTTCACGAAACCAATACCGCATTGCGGGAAACGGCATTAAAAAAGCATCCCGACGGGATGCTGTGAAGGCTAAATACATATCCCTACGTTGGCATTACCCACATCCGGTTCATCGGGTCGGAACCGATTGTTCCCTCTCAGCCATAGTGGCTCCCCATAACGGGTACTATCATACCCCTTTTTGCGGATAAAAACAAGACCTTGACAAAATTCCCGCAAGTGTTTATGATGGATAACGAAATCAGGGGAGCCTTTTTGGCTGAGAGGAAGCGCTGCTTCGACCCTTAATACCTGATGTGGACCATGCCACCGTAG
>USAP01000230.1 GCA_900552775.1 uncultured Eubacteriales bacterium
AGATAATGGAAACACTAAAAAGAAGGGAGAAGTTGTGGAGAAAGAAACAATGAATGAAAAAAAACAAAAGAAAACGGCTTTGTGGCTTTGCACGACCGCAATGTTTATGGCAATGAACATTGCACTGAGTTCATTCGGTGTTCCCGTGCCGGGAGGACATCTATATCTTAATGATGTTGTAATATGTCTTGCGGCAATTATTCTGGATCCTCTTGCGGCGTTTATGGTCGGCGGTGTGGGAGCATTTTTGGGTGACCTTTTTTTCTATCCCACCCCAATGTTTGTGTCGCTTGTGACACACGGACTTCAGGCAGTTGTAATTTCATTGATTTCGCAAAGAACGTTAAAAAAACGTCCCGTTTTGGCTTCGGGAATAGGTGTGACACTGGGCGCTGTAATTATGGTAGTCGGCTATTCACTCGGCAGAGCTTTTATTTACAGTACTCCTGAAACGGCACTTATAAAACTACCATATCAGATTCTTCAGGCAGCAGTTGGTGCGGCGGGAGGAATGCTTCTCTGCTGGAAATGCGGACTTCATAAAGTTTATACAAAAATGTCCGCGAAATAAGAATAAACAAGAATATGAAAAATGGGCTGTTTAAACAGCCCATTTTTTCAAGTTTTCTTGCGTTCCGGAGCTTTTTAACATCCCCGTTTTTTATTATTAATTCTGTTCAAGCTGCGCTTTGGCTGTCTTTACTATGTCGCCTACGCCGTCTAAAACGACTGTGGGTTTGTATGCGTATTTGTGAAGAGTTTCGTGTGTTGATATTCCGGAAAGCACGAGCACTGTTGACATGCCGCTTTCCATGCCTGAAATTATGTCCGTATCCATTCTGTCTCCGACCATAACGGCATCTTTTGAATGACAGTCAAGCATTTTAAGCCCCGTTCTCATCATAAGCGGATTCGGTTTGCCGCAAAAATATGCCTGCGTACCCGTTGCCATTTCAATGGGGGCGGTAAGAGCGCGGCATGCCGGGGCAATGCCGTTTTCTATGGGGCCCGATAAATCCGAGTTTGCGCCGATAAGTTTAGCGCCTTTCATAACAAGGTTTACGGCTTTTGTAAGTGTGTCTATATTATATGATTTTGCTTCTCCCATCACAACATAGTCGGGATTTACATCGTTCATAAAAATTCCGACATTGTAGAGTGCGTTTGTAAGCGCTGCTTCCCCAAGTGCATATACGCTGCATCCGGGCGCCTGGCTTTTTAAAAATTCGGCAGTTGCAAGAGCGCTTGTGTAAAAATGCTCTTCGGCTACGTCAAGACCCATTCTTGCAAGTTTTTGTCTCAGCTCAAACGGTGTGCAGCTTGAGTTGTTTGTGAGAAATAAAAAGCGTTTATTGTTTGCGTACAGCCAGTCGATAAATTCTTTAACACCGGGAAGAACTCGGTTCCCGTGATAGATAACCCCGTCCATATCGCATATAAAACCTATTTTTTCATTGAAATTAATTGTGTTTGACATTATTGTGCTCCTTTTAAAACATTGATGCAAGCTTTGAAGCCGCGTCTTTTAAATTACGTATACCGTCGAATATATTGTCCGCTGAATACGGTTCAAGATAGCGATCGGCTTCAAGGGTAAGAAATCCATTATAACCGGTGTCTTTAAGTGCTTTTACTATTTTTTTAAAATCTATTTTCATCGAAAAGGGTATCTGATGTGAGTCGTGATGCAAATCGTTGTCGTGAATATGCAAAGCCTGAAGTTTACTGCCGAGAGTGTAAATCATATCGGGAGCCGAGGTGTTCAGACCGCGCATTTCCGCGTGGCCTATGTCGAGGCATGCCACAAAATAATCGTCGTTCAAGGCGTTGAGATGCTCCGTGAAATTTTCGGGCGACGAGCATGCGGCAGGCGTTGCCTCGTTCTTTTCATTGTCCCAGTTCCACATATTTTCGGTTGCGATTTTCACACCGTATTCCTTGGCAAACGGCAAAAGCTCTGCAAACATTTCGGCGTTTTCCCCGGGTGTTTTTAAATTGCATGGATGAATAACGCAGATTTTGCCGCCCGCCTCCGCCGTACATTCAATGGCTCTTTTCAGATAAGGCATAATGCCATCGGACGGGAACGGCGCGTGAGACTGGTTGCAGCATATGCCGCAGTCAAGGCCCGTCCTGCGCAGCCTTCGCGCAAACGCAAGATATTCCCTTGAGGCGAGGGGGTGGCTCGACTGATACATTTTCTGCGTATCCCAGTTGTAATCTATCATTCTGAACATAGAAAAATCCCATGCGTCAAAGCCTGCCTTCGCTATATACTCAATTGCTTTTTCTTCGCCCGTTATCCGGGCGGCGGAACCTATTTCCGTTGAAGTTTTCATATTTTATCACCTCCGCTAAAGTATATCACATTTTATTTTCATTTGCAATGATTAATAAAAATTATTAAATTGCTTTAAAAGCGCACTTGTGTATATAGTTGTTTATTTTGCAAAAATGGCAGA
>USAP01000231.1 GCA_900552775.1 uncultured Eubacteriales bacterium
TCAGGCAAGAAGCTGTATTCACCGCTCATTATTATTACAGATGCCGTGCAACTGTCCTGATTTTTTGTAAGAACCAAATTTCCTATAGCATCCGCATTTTCAACATACTTTACATCCGCATTACTCAAAACAAAACTTCCGGTTGTATTCGGTGCAAACAATCTCAGTGTGACACTTTGAATTTCGTCAAGCACAGTGTTGGCAATACTGCCGCCGTTCAAATATACTTTTCCTTCTTTTGTTTTAGTATTGTAGGCAAAAGAAATTTTATGTTCTCCGGCAGAAATGTTTCTGATGAATTTCGTATACGTATTATTGTTTATCTTAACATTGATTTCAGGAATAATATTGTCGGATTTAACATAGAAATCAAATCCTACTATTCCGTCATGAGTCGATGAATTTACAATATAGTCAATAACACCGTCAACCTGATTATACCCTTCTGTCTCAAATAAAATTCCGCCGTCTTTCGTATATGAATACTTTGCCTTATCATTTCCTGATTTTTTCATATTGAACGAAACGCCGTTTTCTTTTTTTGAAAACGAACTGTTTGTCGGCAAACCGGAAAAGTAAGTTCCGTATCCTGTCATTGTTTCTTCACATATAACCGAAGCATTCGAAAGAGTCATCTCGGCTGTTCCAGAGCCTCCCATAACTCTCATAAACACCTTTGATATTCCGGTTGCGGAATCAATTGTACCGCTCCACGAATTAATCCCGTCAAGTTCAACAATTGCCTCACCGCTTTTCGCATCATACACAAATGCCATATTGTGTGTGCCTACACCTGCCGAAAAGTATTTTGTTGCCTGATTTTCATTGTATCTCATATACAGCGTTCCGTTAAGCGCCGCCGCAAGTGAAAAATCATATTCAAATCTCACAGTTTCTTTATGTGTTGAGGAATTAACGGTATACGCGAATATAATGTCTGCCTGATTCCACCCTGTTGATGTTATTCCTATTGAGCCTCCGTTATTTGTCACACTTGTTGCGCCTTTTTTATTTTCTATGCTGAATGCAACACCGTTTTCAGTCTTGCTTGTTCCGCTCTCCGGCAAACCGCTGAATACAACCGTTGTATCCGCTGAAGCGCCGGAAATAGCAAACGCCGTAAAAATAAGCGCAAGCGCCAGGATAATACTTAAATGCTTTTTCATTCTTTTCAAATCCTTTCTTTTTTTTAACATTTTAACATAAAAATACGCTAAAAAATACAACAATACAACTTAAAAATATAACGATATTACCATTTTGCTTTTCAAAATAAAATTTGTTCAGTCATCGTACACAATCGTCCGTTTGCTTGAAGTACATAAAAGCTCAAGTGATTTAATGTCTTTGAAGACAAATGTTTTAACAAACTCTGCTTCTTCCGGTACATTTAAAACTATCTCTTTTTCTAAGGAATTAAACATTTTTAAAGATATGATTTTATTATCCTTATACACGGCAGCAACCATAGAAGCGGACACTGAAACACTTGCATCCGTAATTGTTATAAAAGCAGTTTTTCCGGTTGTTCCGAAAAGACGCAGTGTAACCTTATTGACTTCGGATAATGTACCGTTCCATTTTAATGTTGAATCAAGAAAAATCTCGGCATCATCGCTTTGGCAATTATATTTGAGCAGAATTTTATGTTCTCCCGGCGGTATATTTCCTATTCTGTGTTTCAGAGCATTTCCGCCGTTTATGTTAACATACATTTCCGGCACAGAACTTTCAGACTTGAAACAGTACTCATAAACGATATTTTCGCTCGCTGTTATTGAATCAGCACTGCCGCTTAAGGAACAGTCAACCTGATTCCAGCCTGTTGAGGAGCAAAAAATCCCATCGTCCGCATATGAGTACGAAGCACTGTCATTTTGAGCCTTGTCCATTTCAAAAATAATTCCGTTTTCCGTCTTTGAAAAGGATTCATCAGTCGGCAAACCGTTAAATCCGGAATTGTTACCTTCAATCTTTGCCGTATAAACACCTTTTTTCAATGTTGACTGAATGTAAACATCATCTCCGCTGCCGTTATATTCATTTTCCGCCGTGATGTTTCCGAAGCAGATTTCCTTGCCTGCAACACAACCCGAAAAACATAATTTAGTCTTTCTTAAAGAATCGGCATTAGTATATCCTTTTCCGAAAATCAACTCATCATCAATATAAAACGATGCTTTTTTTGTGTCCACATCTATTACAAACGACATATTGTACCATTTATTTATATCGTAAGATCCGCCGTTTATCACGGTGCCACTGCTTAAAAGCGGCTTATCTTCATTCATAAACCATTTGCCTGATTGGTTTGCACATTCAAGCCAGACATTTGTATCAAGTGATGTCAGCATTAGATTAAAATCAAGCTTATATCGTCCTTTGGTTATAGATTTATCCAAATCAGCGGTTTCACTTGCTATCTGCACAGAAAGGAATCCTTCTCCGTCAAG
>USAP01000232.1 GCA_900552775.1 uncultured Eubacteriales bacterium
ATTTTTCCTTTTCGGCGGGGTCGGTAACGGGTCTTGCCAAAGCCGTGCCCGAAAGCATTAACATTCCGCAGACAGCGGCAACCGTTCTCTTAAAATTCTTGTTCACAATAATTCTCCTCCAATCAATTATATTAACGGATATTGCTTTTATATTTTTGTAAATTATAGCACAATTTAATAAAAAATACAATATCTTCTGATAATTTGTTACCTAAATTTAACATTTAAAGAAGTTTTATCCGCATAACAAACCTTTTTTATTCATTCGCCGCGCCGATATCGCTCAGTTTCTTCAATTCATAAAATCTGCCCTTTTTCTCCATAAGCTCGTCATATGTGCCAAGTTCCGCACATCTGCCCTTGTCCATAACAACTATGCGGTCGGCATCGCGGATTGTTGACAGTCTGTGCGCAACAATAAACGTGGTACGGTTTTTGATAAGCTCTGATATTGCCTTTTGCACGTGGTGCTCGGAAACATTATCCAAAGCCGATGTTGCCTCGTCAAGAATAAGTATGCGCGGGTCGCGGATGAGAGCGCGGGCTATGGATATCCGCTGTTTTTGTCCGCCCGACAGTCTGCTTCCGTTTTCGCCTATATCCGTGTCAAGACCTTGCGGCATATCGGCTAAAAACTCTTCGATATTCGCCTTTTTGACCACATCCGCAAGCTTTTCCTCTGACACATCGTGCAGACCGTACAGTATGTTGTCGCGAATCGTGCCGGAGAACATAACGCTGTTTTGCGGCACAACGGATATAAAACGGCGGTAATCGGTAAGGTTAAGCATATCTATCGGTTTGCCGTCAATCGTAAGCGAGCCTGATGTCGGCAGCAAAAAACCGATTATCATATTCATAATCGTCGATTTTCCCGAGCCGGACGAACCTACAAAAGCGATACACTCTCCCTTTTCCGTATGCAAAGTAAAATCTTTTATCACATCTTCATCGGTGTGAGGATAGCGATAACAGCAATTATCAAAATATATGGTTCCGTGCACATAGCGCAGGCGGATTTTGCCGCGGTTGTCTTCTATGTTATCCGACAAAATTACCTCTGACATAGAATGTACCGCTTCTAGCCCCTTTGCAAGCTCGGGGTAAATGTTCACCACAGACTGCACGCTGTTTGATATCTGCGAAAAATACGATTGATAGAGGACTATGTCTCCCACACGGATTTTCCCCTTAAAAGCAAGATATCCCGTAAAAGCAAGGCACAGAACAGATAGCAGCTGCGACACCACCCACATTACCGAGCCGAAATATGCATTTGTGCGGTCCATTATAAGCCCCGTTGCCTTAAGATGAGCAATGTTTGCCTCAAGCCGCGCGATTTCTTCGTTTTCCAGTCCGTGAGCCTTGGTGACGGGCATCATCTCAAGCATATTTTTCACTTTTGCGGACATATTCTCGTTTTCCACACGAAAGCTGCGGTTGTTGTTTTTCATCTTGCCGCGAAACATATTTATCAGCATTACATTAATCGGCACAACGATTATATAAAACAGCGTCACCAATCCGCTTTTTGTGCCCGATACCGTCATAGTTACCGCAAGCCCAAGCAGAGCCGGTATACAGCTTTTTATAAAATGCGTGTTAAAAAACTCTATTGCCTCTATGTCGCGCATAAATTTTGACTGCAGTCTGCCGGATTCTATCTCCTTGTGATATGTCAGCGACAGATGCTGAAGCTTGCGCACAAGCGTGTTGCGCAGACCTGCGCCCACGGTTCGCAGCATTTTATCGGTGAACCGTGAATAGAGGATATGCGTGGGAATGTTCTGTAATATACACACGCACAGCACGGCAAAGTTTAACGCTATTTTCAGCATAGCGTGTTCGTCGGGATAGGATATCAGATTGATGACATTTGATGTTACAATCGGTATCACCCACGTCGGCGAGTTTTTCAAAAGATAGAAAAACGACGAGATGACAATACCCTTGATGTTCTTCTTAAAAAGAGTTTTCAGTATGCCCGTCTCGGCAGCCCGCTTTTTCCTGTCACCTGACCTATCGCCGCGGTTCTCGAAAAACAGCTGTTCATAGTCTGGTATGTAGTTTGTGCGTTCGGCAGTTTTCATAGAAAAACCATCTCCCATATCAGGCTTGAAATTTGCCCGTTATTTAATTACACAAACATTATACACAATCGCTGTGATAAATCAATAGATTTCTTAACATTTAATGTATTTTTTACATTTTAGGAAAAAGTTATAACAAAACCGCAAAACACAACTGCAATTTGTTAAAATTGTATAGTTGAATTTTGCGGTAATTTTTACCCGAATTAATATATCTGAAAAGTTTTATCTGCCGCGGCTTTCCATATAAAATACGCCTCTTCCGAACAGCGGAGCAACATATTGAACGGGAAGATAGGTCTTGTCATTTACCGTAATCAGCGGCGTGTCCATTTTCAATATCTCGCCCTTTGCCAATA
>USAP01000233.1 GCA_900552775.1 uncultured Eubacteriales bacterium
ATACCGCTTTGGACATTATTCTTTCTCCTAAGTATAATATTGTATTTATTTTACCATTTTTCCCTGCCGATTTCAAGCAATCAAAGCTTTTTCAGCAGGAATCACAATTTACCGTAAAAAAAGCGGCAATTCTATCCGAAATGCCGTCTTTTTATTATTGGTTCTTTTTCGCTTTCTTTATCTTCAAATACTTTTCTCTTGTCGCTATACCGCCTCTTATGTGGCGTTCCGATTTGTTTTCGTCCAGGATTTTCCGCACGTCTTCCGACAGTGCGCGATTTACATGAGGAAGTCTTTCCGATATGTCTTTATGTACGGTCGTCATTAAAATGATACTTTTTGTCAAGCCCTATGTCGGTCAGTAGTTTTAGGTATATGTCAACCTGTCCGGTGGGCGATACTTCAATACGGTCGATAACCTGTTTTAACATCTCGTTTGTAATCTCGGCGGAGTTTAGTATGTCACCGATGGTTTTGAAGGTATCAACAAGACCGATTTGCAGCTTGTCGCCCTGTGTAATTCCATACCGTGCCATTTTCAGCTTTTCTTCAAGGTGTTTTATTTCGGCATTTATCGAAGCCGTTTTTCCCTTTAAATCGTCCATTGATATAACCTCATTGTCATACATATCAATGTATTTCTGACGGCTCTTTTTGAGCTTTTCTATTTCTTTTTCAAGCTCTTTTTCCGTTTTTCGGTTCTTGTTCATCGGCTCGTAACTTTTATTGAAGTCGGAAACGATTTTTTTGATAACTCTCTGCTTGTCCGAGATAAGCCCCGAAAGATATTCTTTGATTGAGGTTAATAGCTCACCCTCGTCAATAACGATTTTGTTATTGCACGTATCCTTGCCTTGTGAGTTTCGTCCGCAGCACACCCAGCTGATTTTCTCGCCGTTTTTAACCTCGCGCTTTGTACGGCGGAAGAAATGCCCACAGTCGGCGCATTTAATCAGGGTGCTGAATATGTTTTTGCAGCTTTTCCTCGTGCCGTCCGCTTTGAATTTCGTTGCATTTTCCGCCATAATGCGCTGCGCCTTTTCATAGGTTTCACGGTCTATGATTGCAAGGTTTCGCCGCTCAAATATTTTCCATTCTTCTTCGGGTTTGTTAATCCTCTCATTTGTCAGAAAATCGCCGATTTCCTGTTTCCCGTTTACAATTAAGCCGGTGTAAATCTCATTTGCTATCAGTCTGCAAATTGCGTTTTGTGACCATTTATATCCCCGTTTGGTTTTTATATTTCTTTCGTTCAGTGTTTTTGCTATTTTGCTTGCACCCAGATTGTCGGTGATATACATTTTGTATATCTGCCGCACAATGTCCGCCTCAAATTCGTTGATGTTAAGATTAAAATAGTCGCCGATAATTTTATCATAGCCGTAGACAAGGTTCGGGACTCTCCCTTTTTCGGCATTAAGTCGCTTGCTGAATTTTATTCTTGACGAGGTGTTTCGGCTCTCCTCCTGCGCAACGGTCGCAAGCATCGTCAGCATCATTTCGCCGTCCTGTGTGGACAGGTTCGTGTTGACAAACAGAACCGGTATCCCCATTGATTTGAGTTTTCTGATAGATTGCAGAAAATCCAGCACATTTCTTGCCATTCGTGACACGTCTTTTGTCACGACCATATCGAATTTCCCCAGCTCCGCATCGTGCATCATTGCCAAAAACTCCGTCCGCTTTTTAAGCTGTGTTCCCGAAATTCCCTCGTCGGCGTATATTTTCACAAGCGTGTGATTGTTTTTTTCGGCAAATTCTTCAAAGAATGTTTTTTGAGTTTCCAAACTGTTTAACTGGTCTAATTTGTCAGTTGATACTCTGCAATACACGCCAAGTCTCATAAAATCTCACTTCCTTTCGTTTTTTCAAACACAACATACCACATTGTTGTCTGTAAGTCCAGATATAATTTCAAAAATTTTTGGGTGCGGAGCATTCTATGTATTTCCTAATCCAAATCACTTTCTGATTCAGAGTTGTTTTGAGGCATTAAAGAATCGAACTCAATATGCCTCTGATTTGTTAAATTCCCGTTTTGACGGATTGTCAGTCTTGCAAGGCGACAGCATTGCTTCGCCTTTACGCACCGACAAAACAAAAATTTTCCTAAATCAGAGGTCGCGGAGTTGTGAGAGTGCAAATTTATTGTAAGGCAAGGAAAAAGCACAGTTAATCCTTTGTGGATTAACGAGCATTTTGACGCAGTATTACGGAAAATTTGCCTTTCACAACCATATTTACTTCGAATCTTTAATGCCTGAGGTTCGTTTTTCTTGATCATCTAAAATCATCTTGGTCAATACTCCCGTTGCCGCCCGTGAAATAAATTCACCGGCTATTTTTTCGGAGTCCGACCTTG
>USAP01000234.1 GCA_900552775.1 uncultured Eubacteriales bacterium
GGACGATATGAAAAAAATATGGGGCAAAATGGTTTTTGCGGGAGCGACAACATTCTGGGAAACAGAAAAAGGCGCCGCGGATTTTGATAATGCCGGGAGTCTTTGTCACGGCTGGTCGGCTCTGCCCATTTATATCACTCAAAGATATTTGCATAACATATCGGCGGAACAAATAAGAAAACTGCATGACGGAAGTTCTTGTTAACGTTTGTTATAACAGGGGGAGAAGTTATTGAAAAAAACAATAAAGAATTTTGCAAAGTGTTTTTTTGACGGAAAGCTTGAACTTCGCATACGGCTGTTTAATATTCTTGCTGTTGCCGGGGTATGTATCAGTATAGCAACATTTATATTAAACATTATCACGTCAATGTACTTCAGCGTAATCATAAGCGCTCTGCTTGCCGCGCTTTCGGTCGGGCTGTTGGTATTTACATACAAAACAGGAAAGTACCAGACAGCATATCTGATAACGATTGTCACAATTTTTATGATTTTCTTCCCCGTACTGTTTTTCGTGTCCGGCGGGTACAAGGGCGGTATGCCCTCAATGTTTATTTTTGCGGTTCTTTTTACCGTACTTATGCTTAAGGGAAAGCTTGCGCTTTGGGTATCTCTTGCCGAAATTTTGGAATATTTGGCGGCAGCATTTATAGGGTACTTAAATCCGCATCTTATCACGTGGTTTGAAACAGAATCCGAGATGCTTGCTGACATTCTTATTACAACAACGGCTGTCAGCATATCATGCGGAGTTGTTTTGTACCTTCATCTTCGCGAATATGAAGCTCAGAGAATAAAACTTGCTGAACAGAACGAACAGCTTAAACGCAATGATGAAGCAAAATCGGTATTTTTAACAACCGTGGCGCATGAAATTAAAAATCCTCTGAACGCAATAAATCTGCACGCAAGAGATACATTTGAATTGCTTGATGAACAAAATCCCGAAATACAAGTTATGAAGGAAAACCAAAAAACGATTGAAAAAATGGTTGTGCGCATCGATGCGATAGTGGTTGAGCTTATGGACATAGTAGCTATAGAACAGGGGAGACTTTCACTTGACCTTATTCCGGTGCGTTTGTCACAGCTTTTGCGCGAGGTCACAAAAAGCTATTTCGGAAAAAATGATACGGGAGAGAACACGCTTGTTTTAAGTGTCGACGATACTTTGCCGCCTATAATGGCGGACTACGCAAGGATTATTCAGGTTGTAACAAATTTGCTTTCAAACAGTCTCAGACACACAAAAAACGGTGTTATCGAAATTTCACTTAAAAGCCGGGGACGTGATCAGCTTGTTTCGGTTTCCGATAACGGCGAGGGAATGAGAGATGACATAAAAGCGAAGGCGTTTGACGGATATGTTTCCGTGAGCGATGAATATTGGCGGCACGGAATAGGTCTTTATGTATGCTATCGTGTTATTGAGGCGCACGGCGGTAAAATATGGATTGAAAGCGAACTCGGCAAGGGTACAACCGTATCTTTCACACTGCCGAATACAGAGGTGGAATAAATGGAACACAAAAACGCAACGATACTTATTGTCGAAGATGAAGCTGATGTTTTGAATGTAAATGCTCGTATGCTGAAACGCAAGGGCTATAATGTTATAACCGCAACAACAGTCAAAGAAAGCCTTATACATCTGTCCGAATGTACGCCGGATATGCTTGTTCTGGATATTATGCTTCCGGACGGCAACGGCTATGATATATGCAAAAAATTTCGCAAAACAAGCGATAATCCCGTTGTATTTTTGAGCGGGAAAAGCGGAATTTCCGACAAAGTTTACGGATTGGAGCACGGCGGCGATTATTATCTTACAAAGCCGTACAGCTTTGATGAGCTTGTCGCCGTTTCGGAAAGGCTTTTGAGACGCCACTTTAAAGAATGTGCAAAACACGAGCAACTCGGATATATTACAAAAGGATCTTTAAAATTAGATGTTTCAAAAAACAAAGCTTTTGTAAACGGCAGAGATGCCGGGCTGACCGTAAAAGAATTCGCATTGCTGCTTATCTTAATTAAAAACGAAAACAATACAGTTTCGCTCGATGAACTGTATGATGCGGTTTGGGGTGTGCCGTCCGTAAATGACACTCGCACAATACGATTCCATATAGGAAATTTAAAAAAGAAAATAGACACCGAAAATTCAGAGGATTATGACATTGTCTCGGTTTACGGAAAGGGGTATTCTTTTACAACCGATTAGATTGTGAGTTTTTCCTAACAATTCAAATAATAAGTTTTTTTTCTGTGTGAAGAGAAATAAGCTAGATACTACCGAAGAGGAACTTCTTCACCTCCATAGTCTCATTCTCAGCTACCTTC
>USAP01000235.1 GCA_900552775.1 uncultured Eubacteriales bacterium
AGTAAGGACACTGTGAAAGCGGCAGATGATTATCAGAAGTATCAGTACAAGGAATTTTTATATTTTATTTTCTGAAATGTAAGATTTGAAGGACGGTTTGCTGAAAACGGGAAATAAAGGAAAGGAACTTAATATGAAGTATAATCCCTATGATAATGTGCTCAGCGTTATGGACAGAGCAGCCGAGCTTTTGGGCTATGAGCAGAGTGATTACGATATGCTTAAGTACCCGGAGAGGGAGCTTAAAGTGTCGATTCCCGTTGAAATGGATGACGGAACCGTTAAGGTTTTCGAGGGTTACAGAGTGCAGCACTCAACTTCGCGCGGACCCGCAAAGGGCGGTATCCGTTATCACCAGGATGTTAATATGGACGAGGTTAAGGCGCTTGCCGCATGGATGACTTTTAAATGCGCCGTTGTTAATATCCCCTACGGCGGCGGCAAAGGCGGGGTTGTGGTTAACCCTTCAACGCTTTCAAAAGGTGAGCTGCGCCGTCTTACAAGAAGATTTACGGCAATGATAGCTCCGATTATAGGCCCCGAGCAGGACGTTCCGGCGCCGGATGTTGGCACAACGCCTGAGGTTATGGGCTGGATTATGGATACATACAGCATGTTAAACGGAAGATGTATTCACGGTGTTGTAACGGGCAAGCCAATTGAAATCGGCGGTGCGCTCGGCAGAAAAGAAGCAACCGGCCGCGGCGTTATGCAGACGGCAAAGCTGATTCTCAAGAAAAACGGTGTGGATCTGCAGCGCGCAACGGTAGCTGTACAGGGTCTTGGCAATGTTGGGGGAACAACGGCCAAGCTTCTTCATAAAAAAGGCTGCAAAATTGTTGCGGTTTCCGATGTAAGCGGAGCAATATACTGCGAAACGGGTCTTGATATTCCCGGTATTTTAAAGCATATTTCCGCTCCGAAAACATTTGTTGATACTTACAATGCCGAAGGAGTGTCACATATTTCAAACGAGGAACTTCTGGAACTTCCCGTAACGCTGCTTATTCCCGCCGCACTTGAAAATCAGCTTAATGCGGACAATGCGGATAGAATAAAAGCTCAGTTTATAGTTGAAGCCGCAAACGGTCCCACAACGCCGGAGGCTGACGAGGTTTTTGCAAAAAAAGGCATAACGCTTGTTCCGGATATACTTGCAAATGCGGGCGGCGTTGTTGTATCGTACTTTGAATGGGTTCAGAACATACAGTCCGTTTCGTGGACGGAGGATGAGGTTAACGCAAAGCTTACGGATATTATGACAAACGCGTTTACCGCCGTGTACGAGCTTTCCAAAAAGCGAGGCATATCGCTTCGCATGGCTGCGTACCTTATTGCGATGGACAGAGTTGTTACCGCCAAAAAAATGCGCGGTATTTGGCCGTGATTTAAAAAGACTCAGACAAAACTTAAAATCATTTTTTCCAGCTCCTTTGCCGCAAGGCTCAGGGGCTGTTCTTTTCTTTTCACAAGACAGATGCTTCGCTCGGGTATTTTTTCCTCAAGGTCAATTATTTTAACATTGTCGTAAGGGTGCACAAATTCCTCCGGTACAAAGCCGATTCCGAGACCGGCTTTTACTATGGGCAATATCTGATCTGACGTAAAAGCCTCTATGTCGGGATTAAACGGTTCGCCGTGTGAACTGAAAAAATCCAGATAGAATTCATATGATTTCGTATTGTTTCCGAGTGAAATGAGCGGATAGTTTTTAAGCTCTGAAACAGATACTTTCCCGTTTGTTAAAGGAGTGTATTTTGGAGAGCACACCGCAACTTCGCGTATGGTCTTTACATGTACCTCCGTCAGGAACGCCAAAGTGTCAATCGGCGTTGTAACAACGGCAAAATCCGCCGAACCTTCTTTAAGTTCATGTATTGCCTGCGGTGTGGTGTGATTGCTGATTTTTATATGAATACCGGGATACATATCGCGGTATTTTTTCAAAACAGGCAGCAGAAAACAGCGCAGAGCAACCTCGCTTGCCGCAATAAACACCGTTCCGCTTTCCATGTTTGTATTTTTCGTAATTTCTTTTTCGGCGGCTTCGATATGCTCTGCGGCAATTCTGATGTGTTCGTAAAGTTTTTTTCCCTCATCGGTAAGTTTCATGCCTTTGTGAGTTCGCACAAAAAGAGGACAGCCGAGCTGAGATTCAAGTATTTTTATGGTTCTGGTTAAATTCGGCTGGTTATTAAGCATACTTTTTGCAGCCTTTGATATGCTTCCGTATTTTGCCACGTTATAAAACGCTTTGTAATAATCGTAACTTATATTCATAGAAAGCTCCAATCATATCATAAAGATATAAATTCCATATGTATTATAC
>USAP01000236.1 GCA_900552775.1 uncultured Eubacteriales bacterium
ACAATGCCATACGGCATTTCTGCCCGCAAAAACCGTATGTGCTCTTGTCAAGTGAAGGTATTAAAGCTTTTAATAGCCGCAGCAGCGTAGATTTTGTATAAGACAATTTTTGAGCCTTGCATCAATATCGCGGTAGCAAGGAATAATCGTCTTTGACTTATCCTTTCTTGCCAAGTCCAAAAATCTTGCCCATTCGTTTTTAACCCATACCGCATTAAAATAGTCTTTATTCGTGCCGACAACAAGCATTACCCTTGCGGAATTTAATGCGGAAAATATGTATGGTTCGTACTCTGCGCCGAGCTTGTCCTCTAACGTAATACGGCTGAAAAACACCTTATATCCCTCATTGGTAAGCTGATAATATATGTCCTGCGCAAGCGCCGAATCAACGGTTCGTCTGCCGCTGTTATCCGTTTCTTTATAGCAGATGAAAATATCATACGGTGCCTCGTTGTTTGCTATCGAAAGAATGTTTTTCTGTATTTCCGCAATGGCTTCGGCTTCTTGCTGATATAAGTTTTTAGCCGAGATATCGTCTGTATATTCAACCGCGGCTTTATAATCCAAGTCGGACAGCACCGATTCGTTCTGCACCCGATGACAAGTCGGCACACGCTTATGTGTTTTGGGATCTTTCACATACTCGATTCCGTACCTTGAAAGAACACAGCCCCAATGCGCCTCTGCGTTTTTGTTGTCCTCTGACAATATACTCTCATACGCTGCAAGCGCTTTGTCAAACTCGTTTTGCAGTCTGAAATGATTTGCTCTGTCAAATAAATTCAATATGCGTTCATCATTCACATTCGGAATTGTCATAGTGCTTCCGCAGCTGTCGCACACGCCTATGTTTTTGTTTTCGCCGACTTCGATATTGCCGCCGCACATTTTACATTTTAATACTGCCATTTATATCTCCCTCATTTCCAATAATCTTTTTTCTCATTCAAAAATTCTTGGTGTTTTACATTATTCCTTTTATCGACCTCATTTACATAATCACTTCCGGCACTTGATGTAATTATCCGTATAACAAATACCGCAAGCAATATTATATGCACCACCAAAGTCCACGTAAGCGTAAGCGGCACAAGGCAGGCAACAACCGAAAATATTATATTAAGCATAGCATATACAATACTCGTGTAAATATACGAAAGTCCGCCGACTGCCTTTGAGCTTCCTTTGCCGTAAACGCATACCGCGCCTGTTATGCCGCATATCGCTATAACCGCAAAAACGTATGACACTATAAATGTATCATTGATTGGCACAACGGCGAATAATGTTGATATTGCCGCTATTGCAACAACCGCAGAAAGTATTATTTTACCGTTTCTACTCATTTGTTTCACCGCCTATTCTTTGTCCGCATTCAAGACAGAATTTTGCACCCTGCGGCACTTCTTTTCCACACTTCGGGCAAACATTTTGAAGTTTAGAACCGCACTCTACACAAAACTTACCCTTCGGGGTTTTGCTTCCGCAGTTGGGGCATATTATTTCATTTTCGGAAGGAATTTCAACCTTTGCTCCGCATTCCAAGCAAAATTTTGCGTTTTCGGGAAGTACGCTCCCACACTTTAAACATTTGTTTGTCTGCGGTTTTACAGCGTTCGCAATACTGTCATTCACAATGCCGCCTATGTTGTTGCTCACGCCTGCTATAACTCCGAGTCCGACTCCCAAATTTGTCATATTGCCGCCCTCGTTTTTAGCTGCACCCTCCGCAACATCAAAACTGCGCTCCTGCTGATATGTATAACCTTCAATTTGCCGTTTTGCCGCCTTACCCTCGGCTTCAAGTATCATTTTCTGCTTTTCGGTTTCCTGTCCGATAATATCAAGATTCTGCTGTAATCTCGCCTCGGCAATATCGGCATACTGCCTGAAATGCAAGTCCTTAAACCGCTTATAGGTTCTGTCGTCCTCAGGCTTGACTATCGTTGTCACAAAGAAGTGTATAAGCGACACGCCGTATTCGTCAAAATCGGGAACGAGCAGATTTTGCATATCAGACGAAAGCTCCGTCAGTTTTTCATCAATTTGAAAAATGTTGATTTTGTTTTCTCGGATATAAGTTGAAAGATAGGTCTTAAACCTTGTCATCAAAAAGGCTCTGAACTTCTGCGTAAGCCCCGATTGCGTTAAACTGTTTTCTGTCCCTACAACCTTAACAAGCAGCTTTTTCCCGTCTTTTACACGCAGGGTCATTTCGCCGCTTGCGCCGATTTGAATAGGAAAGTTGTAGGCAGGCTCGACATACTCGACCTTACTGTCCGTCCC
>USAP01000237.1 GCA_900552775.1 uncultured Eubacteriales bacterium
GTTTTCGGCGTAAATGTCGATTTATCAATTGCATCGGTTGCCGAAAAAATTTTCATTAACAGGTTGAAGAAAACAGATGACTGATACAAAACATCGTTGGCAATATCCGCGGCAGACCTTAAAGTAAGATCAAGGAAGAGCGGATATAAGTTGTTGCAGCCCGACAAAAACAAATATGGCTCGGAAAATTGCATACTGATTTTTTGAAAAAGATCATTGTCCGTACGAAGTGAATTTTTTTCAAACATAAAGTTTAAAACCGAATTTTTATGCTTTGCATTTTGTTTGGACGCCAGAAGGTGGTGCACAAGAGGGGAAATGCATATCATATCGCCGCGTTTTAAGGTTTTTGCTTCATTTTCAAACTCTATTACAAGCTCAACGTCGTCCGTAAAGACATAAAAAACCTCGTAATAATGATGGTAATGCATGACTGTGGACATGGATTTCAGAGGTGTTGAATTCGGCTCATTTATTGTTTCGAGAATTTGAGTGAATTTAACGTTTTCGATATTGAAAACAAACTCGTTCATCGGATGAATATTATATTCGTAAGGTTCCGATTTTTTCATAAGACACACACCTCTTTCTTTATAATTTATTTTATCATAAAACGTATTTGTTGTCAATTAAACTTCGTTTTGCATAAGGACATTTCTTTTTATATATGTCTTGAGATGAACTTAAAACTTTAACTAAAACGAACAAAATCGAAAACGCATATAGAAGTGTGTCCCAAAACGGTTTTTTTGATTATAACTCAATGTAATCATTTTTTGGTAAAACAAAAAAGCAAGCCCCCGAAAGATTAAGCTTAATTTAACTTTCGGGGGAACCTTTTCAAAAATAATTATAGGTTGAGGTATAACGTGCAAGCTCCTTTAGGTGTTATTCCTCAGGCTGATCTGATTATCCGTGTGAAATTTGCGCGGTTTGTCCCATAAGGTGCACAGGCAAGAAATAAACTCTTGTCATTTCTTACTTCGCCGCCGAGAGAAATTTAATTATTCTTTGCAGCGGTACAGAACGGCGGACCGGATAACCCATATTAATCAAGCGAAAATTCGAGCTCGGATTTTTTCTTTGCGAATTTAATCCATTTTCCGTTTGTAAAGTCTGGTATAGGCTGAGGAGCTCCGCCGCAGGCTATCGAAGCCTCCGATATTGCGCTTATCGACATCCATGCCGCTGTGTCATATACATCGATGGGTGTCTGCGCTTTTTTTGAAACTGCCTCGAAAAAGCCGGAGAGAACCATAAAGTCCATTCCGTCATGGCCTGCTTTTGCGGCGGGCTCTTTATATTTTTTCCAAAGTGAGTGCATGTGTGTTTTGCGGTATTCCTCAGCGTTCCCCCAAAGATTTTTAGCGTTGAATTCATTTTTTTCGTTGTGGTGTACGCTGTCTATATAAACCGTATCGGTATCCTCCATATATGAACCCTTTGTACCGCGTACGGTAAATTGCCTTGAATACATTTTGGGAAGAGTTGTGTCAAGCGTCAGTGTAATTGTTTCGCCGCCCGCACATTTTATAACGGTTGTAACAATATCGCCCTGTGCAAAACGTGTGTTTGCAAGCTCTCCGTATTTATCGAGGTTATCCGATATATACTGATGCATGCCGACAGCCTTTGATGCGGTGCTCGTGAGAGAAACCATTCGGTTTCCGCGGTTTATATTAAGAACCTTGGCAATCGGGCCGAGTTCGTGCGTCGGATAGTTTTCACAGCATCTGAGAGCATAGTTTCTCAGTCTGTAATGTCTGTTTATGTTTCCGCCGGCAATTTCATATCTCAAATCGTGGCAATATCCGCCGGCGCAGTGAACTATTTCTCCGAAAAGACCTTCGCGTACCATATTAAGAACCATAAGCTCCGTTTGTCCGTAGCAGCAATTTTCAAGAAGCATGCACGGCACGCCTGTGCGCTCATAAGTGTGTACAAGACGGAAGCAGTCGTCAACGGAATATGCTCCGCCAACTTCCATTGCTGCGTATTTTCCGCTTTCCATTGCGGCGCATGCTACGTCAATATGAGATTCCCAAGCGCAGAAAATCATAACTGCATCTATATCTTCTTTTTTAATAACTTCTTTATAGTCAGTTGTTTTAAAAGGCTTTTTGTTTTGCGCTTCGAAAACAAGCTTTGCCGCGGCTTCCGCTCTGTCTTCATATTCATCGCATACAGCAGCGACTTCAACATTTTTCTGTGTTTCAAGAATACACTTTGTCATTGCTTCGCCTCTGTTGCCGAAGCCTATAATTCC
>USAP01000238.1 GCA_900552775.1 uncultured Eubacteriales bacterium
GCCACGTGGGGTAAACAATCCTGTCACTTCTATGTATTTCGGATCCATCAGCTTTATCAAACCGGAACTTTTTCAAAGTCACGTTCAATGGCGGGAGCAAGGCTCGGGTTTGCTGTAGGTGATGCAGATGTAATAGCGGATTTACAAAAGATTCGCTTTTCAACAAATCCTTATAACATTAACAGAATCACACTTTTGGCAGGAGAAAAAGCAATTGAAGACTCAGATTATTATAAAGCGCGCTGCAAAGATATTATAAAAGACAGAGAATATCTTACCGACGAACTTCTGAAACGCAAATTTAATGTACTTCCGTCTATGGCTAACTTTGTTTTTGCCCAAAATAATAATATTTGCGGCAAGGATATATATTCGCGCCTTAAAGAGCATGGTGTACTTGTCAGATGGTTTGACAAGGACAGAATTCGTGATTTTGTGAGAATAACAATAGGAACGCATGATGAATGCAAACAGTTGCTTTCTGCAATAGATAAAATTTTAAAAGAGGTGTTTTAAATGAGAAAATCCGAAATTCAGAGAAAAACGGCGGAAACGGATATAAAACTTTCAGTGTCGCTTGACGGAGAAAAAAATGCGGACGTTCATACAGGATGCGGATTCCTGAATCATATGCTTGAGCTGTTTTCGTATCACTCCGGTTTTTCACTTTCCGTGACTTGCAGCGGAGATTTTGATGTGGATTTTCATCATACGACGGAAGATGTGGGAATTGCGTTGGGTGAGGCTTTAAAAGGTGCTCTCGGTGACAAGCGAGGAATAAACAGATATGCCGATATTGTGCTTCCGATGGACGAAACGCTTGTGCTTTGCGCTCTTGATATTTCGGGACGTGCATTTTTAAACTTTGATGTTTCCATACCGGCTCAGAAGATAGGCGATTTTGATTCCGAACTCTGTGAGGAGTTTTTTGCGGCATTGGTTCGCACATCGGGTATAACACTTCACTTTAAGCTTCTTTCAGGTAAGAACAGCCATCATATTGCCGAAGCCGTTTTTAAAGCGTTTGGCAGATGTATGAGGCAAGCTGCGGCTCAAAATCCGAACATGATTTACGAAATTCCGTCAAGCAAAGGAGTTTTATAAGGAGAAAGATTATGATAGCTATTATAGATTACGGGGTGGGAAATATATTTTCGCTTTCGGCATCTCTCAAATACATAGGAGAAGAGGCGTGTCTGACGCATGACAAAGACATAATACACCGTGCAGACAGAGTTATTCTTCCGGGGGTGGGTGCCTTTGCCGATGCCCGAAACAAGCTTTTGCAAAGTGGAATGGACAAGGCTGTGCAAAGCGAAGCCTCAGACGGCAAGCCGATTCTCGGAATTTGTCTCGGCATGCAGCTTATGTTTGAGCGAAGCTTTGAGTACGGAGAGTATGAAGGACTCGGACTTATCGGAGGAGATGTTGTGCCGATAAGAGATGTGTGCAAAGACAAAGTCAAAATACCTCACATGGGGTGGAACAAACTAAGTTTTCCGAAAAAAAACGAATTGTTCTCACTTTGCAGCGAGGGCGAATATGTTTATTTTGTTCATTCGTACTGCGCTTCAAATTGCAGTGATTATGTCATTGCACAAACCGATTACGGTGCGCCCGTTACTGCGGCAGCGGCAAACAAAAATGTTTATGCCGTACAGTTTCATCCTGAAAAAAGCGGTGAGACAGGACTTAATATACTTCGCGCTTTTTGCAGAATATAGGAGGACGCTATGAAAATTTTCCCGGCTATTGATTTAAAAGATAAAAAGGTAGTAAGACTTCTTTTGGGGGATTACGATAAAGTCACTGTATACGGAGATGATCCGCTTGCTCAGGCGAAACACTTTAAACTTTGCGGAGCGCAGAATTTACATGTGGTTGATTTGGACGGCGCAAAAAGCGGAAATAACCCCAATTTTGATATTATAAAGCAGCTTTCGGAAAAAAGCGGACTGTTCCTTGAGGTCGGCGGAGGAATCCGTGATGAGGAGAGGATAAGGAATTATCTTTCGGCAGGGGCAGGACGCGTTATTCTCGGAACGGCAGCCGCCGAAAATCCGCAGTTTCTTGCAGAAACCGTAAAAAAATACGGCGATAAAATTGCTGTGGGAATTGATATAAAAGAAGGTGCTGTGGCAACGCACGGCTGGACAAAAACAAGCGGCATTTCCGCGTTTGACTTTTCCGCTCATTGGTCATGCTGTTCGGATTCATCGCTTGTCGCCGTTCCGGTCATGGAGAGGAACAACTTCCTGACGTAT
>USAP01000239.1 GCA_900552775.1 uncultured Eubacteriales bacterium
GAAGGTCGCGCGCTCCGTGGAGCTCTCGAGCATGTGGGCGGACCGCTGCTTCGCCTCGCACACGCGCAAGGAAAAATATAATCTTACAATTATTATACAACGGTTATGTGTTAAAATCAAGATGAAATGAATTTAATTTAGCGGAGGTAGAAAATGAATATTAAATATTCTGATTTAAGAGATAAAATTCTCGGCTGCTGGAACGGGAAAAATATAGGCGGCGTATTGGGCGCACCGTACGAAGAATGCCAGAGAAGCCTGCACGATGTAAAATTCTATCAGCAGGACTTAAACGGCAATCCGCCGGGAAACGACGATTTGGATTTGCAGCTTGTATGGCTCAACGCTGCCGAAAAGCACGGGAAAAAGCTCAATTCACATATTCTTGCCGATTACTGGATGGAGTACATTGTGCCGAATTGGTCCGAATACGGAATGGCAAAAAGAAATATAAGAGCAGGAATGCTTCCGCCGCTTTCGGGCGCTGTGGATAACAGATATAAAGACAGCAACGGCGCGTGGATAAGAACTGAAATCTGGGCATGTCTGGCACCGGGTCATCCTGATCTTGCGGTTAAATACGCAATTGAGGACGCTATTGTGGATCATGCCGATGAGGGTGTATACGCAACGGTTTTCTGTGCGGCTGTGGAAAGTGCGGCATTTGTATGTGACGATAAGGAAGAACTTATAAAAATAGGTCTTTCGTATATTCCGGAGGACTGCATAACCGCAAAAGCAGTGAAACTAATTATTGACTGCAAAAAAAGAGGGCTTGACTATAAAGAAGCCAGAGCGGAGCTTTTCAACAAATACCCCGGAACATTCGGCGTTACTTTCTACAAAGAAAAAGATCTCATAAGAGAATTCCCGGACGGCGAACCGGGTATAGACGCGCCGAATGCAATCGGCATTATTATGATAGGCTGGCTTTACGAAGTAGATGATTTTGAAAAAACTTTGTGTATAACCGTAAACTGCGGAGAAGACGCAGACTGCACCGCCGGAACAATCGGCGCTATTTTAGGAATTATGCACGGAAATCACGCTATTCCCGAAAAGTGGTTAAAACCCATAAACGGCGTTATAAATACTTGCTGCATAGATTTGGGCTCGGGGATATCGTTGCCGAAAACCGCTGATGAGCTTACGGACAGAGTTATAAAAAGCATTCCCGTATTTCTTGAAAAAAAATATTTTTCGCTTGAAAATGCGGGCATTGACGTTGAAAGCGCAGGCGAGCTTATGTCTCCGCCCGAATACGAATATATAAGACACATTGCCGGACACAGAAAGCCGGGAGATCTTTCAAACAAAACCGTATTAAAACTCGGCGGCTACGCGGTCAGATATGATCTTCGCAGCGTTTCTGCCGTTATTGACTACATAGAAGCACCGAGCGTTTCGGCGGGAGAAACAAGAAAATTAAGACTGATTCTTTTTGACCCCAACTTCGAGTGTACCCCGGGACAGTGGGCAAATGTCAAAATTTACACGGATGACGGTGTGCAGGTTGCGGGCGGAAACTATCTTTCGGCTCCGCTCTGCAGTACGTACAGTACAAGAACAGAATTTGAAATAGAGCTGTTCTTTGAAAATATTTCCGCTCCGTCCGTTAATGTTATTTTTGATATCAGTGTGAGCGGAAGAACGTCCGGCGGAATTATAAAGGCTGTGTTTAATGCAGGTCATTATAATCTGATATAATAAGTGTATGCAAAAAAGTGCTGTTTGTTTAAACGACACTTTTTTTGTATAATTTTTCCACGGCAGATTAAACTTCCGAACAAAACATTAAAAAAACCGCATAGAATAATATGGAGATTATTAAAGTTTTGTTGTATAATATACATAAAACATAAAAAGAGAAAGGAATATAATTGTCATGACAAAAAAAATAATTGCCTTAATTATTCTGATATCATGCTTGGGAACGGCTGTTTTTGCGGATGAAGCAGTTGTTCTGAGACGTTTTTTTTATGAAAATTTTGCTTCGACCGCAGCCGGAAGCGTCCCGGGGAGTATATACTCGGTTCAAAAGTCAAATTCCATTGCAGTTGCGGAATATCCGAGCCAAACGGCTAAAAGCATATGTATTTCCGCAGATAAATCGGCAACAACGGATTCGTATATAGATGTTGAACTTGAAGAAAGCGCCGATGATACGGTTATAGAATTTTATATAAATTTCAAAACATTTCCAAAATATCATTTTTTTGTGTATTTTAAAGACCCTTCAAACAGATCGGAA
>USAP01000240.1 GCA_900552775.1 uncultured Eubacteriales bacterium
GAAAGTCCAGAAATTTATTTGGGTTTGGTAATGAATGGGGATGTAAAAAACTCCGGAACAAAAGAAAAAAGGGTGCGGCAAAATGATTCTGTTTTGCCGCACCCCTATTGCTCGTTTTCGGATGTAAATTAAAGTTTTACTTCGCTGTGTGATTCGGCGGAGCGATACATAGCGTCCATAAGCTGAGATGTAAGAATGTTTACATCAATGTTTGAAGGAAGCTTTTCTCCGCTGTCTATACAATCCAAAAATGCATTTATCTCATTTTCATACATATCTTTAACGGTATATTTGAATTTTGTTTCCGTAAGCATGCCGTTTTCCGTTCCGTAAAGAACAAAGTCTTCGCCGTAATGCAAACGTATGCCGGCTTTTGTGCCGATAAAGTCAATAAACATTTCGTCTTCGCCGATGTTCTGTGCCCAGGCGCCGTTTAAAGTTATTACGGGTCCCGTTGTTCTTACCATGCCGGTTATAGCATCTTCAACGTCAAAAATACCGTCTTTTACGGGAGGACCTGCCCACATATTAACGTATGTATATCCGTCAATGGGGGAGCCGAGTTTTGAGAATGTCTCGGTTGATACCGTGAGTGCTTTCGGGTCACCGCAGCAATACATAACTATGTCAAGGAAATGTACGCCCCAGTCTATCAAAACTCCGCCGCCTGCAATATCCTTTGTTGTAAAGGCGCCGCCGAGTCCTGGTATGGAGCGGTGCGAACGGAAGCTTACATAAACCTGATATATTTCTCCGAGTCTGCCGCTGTCTATAAGCTCTTTCATTTTGTTTACACCGGTGTTAAATCTGTTGCATACGCCGATATTTAAAACTTTTCCGTATTTCTTCTGTGCTTCCTGCATGAGGAGTGCCTGTTTATAAAGTCTGTCTGCAGGTTTTTCACAGAGAACGTGTTTGCCGGCTTTAAGTGCGTCAATTGTAATTGTGCTGTGAACTTTATTTGGCGTGCACACGGAAATTGCTTCTATCTCGGGATCTGCCAATACTTCTTTGTAATCCGTAACAGCTTTTCCGCAGCCGTATTTTTCTACGGCAGCTTCAGCTCTTTCCGGGATAATATCGCAGAAATATTTTATTTCCGCTTTTTCGTTTTTCATATACGCCGGTATATGCGAGTTGTTTGCTATTGTTCCGCATCCTATAACGGCAACTTTTTTAATACTCATAATGATCTCCGTTCCGCCGCTTCGCATCGGCTTTTTGGTCTTTCCCTTTATAGGCGAAGTGATTAATAATAAGGGAATTTAAAATATTCAGGCGTCAATCCATGTAAACGGTTTCTCATGCGCTTTTATAAGGCACTCGATTGCTGACATGGTATTTAATGTTCTTTCATGAGATACGGGAATTTCACCTGTTTTGAAAAAGTCAAGCATTGCACGTATTGCATTGCCGAAAAAGTCGGATTGAATTTCCGTATAGCTTACCTCGTTTTTATCTGTCAGAACATGCATTGAAAAAGGCATGTCGCAATTTAAAAAGTTGAGATCAGCTGTTCTGCCGTCCTCTAAAACTACGGCAAATTTAAATACGTTTGTACCGCCCTGATACATGATTTTGGCAACTTTACCGCCTGTCAAAGCTAAAATCGGTTCAATCTGATGCACGGCATAAATATTATATACGCCGCCTCCGAAGCTCGTAATATGTTTTATGTCGGATGGCATTTTCTTGTATTCATCGGCAAAAGGAACTGCCGATGAAGAATAGCATTTTGTACCGTTTTTGTCTGCATAGTCAAAAATTCTTTCGGCAATCTCACGTGTCGGAGCAAAAGTTTTATCAACAAAAGTATTTTTGCCGCTCTTAAGCGGAATCTTGCAAAGCTCCTCATGCATCTCACTGTTATCGGGGGAAAGGACTGTAAGATAGTCGCTTTTTTCAACCAGTTCTTCAATGCTTTCACACAGCGTTATGCCGTTTTTCTCTGCCCAGGAGCGATTCGTCATGCCTCCCTTGGGGCTGTCAATCAAACCGAAAGCATAGCTGACTTCAAATTCGCCCGGATATGCTTTTTTTATCATATCAGGATAGTTGTTTGCATGCCATTCGTCAAGATAATAATCTATGAATCCGATCTTTTTCATGTTTATAATCTCCCTTCCTTTATCTGATTCTATTATAAACAAAGATTCGGATTACCACAATACATTTATTTGACCAAAAATGTTTCATAATTTGATATCTGCATTTTTTGTTGTGAAAAGAAGAGGGTCCGTATCAGCCT
>USAP01000241.1 GCA_900552775.1 uncultured Eubacteriales bacterium
ATGAGAAACAAAGACAGAATAAACATTATATTGCCGCTTGGAACAATAGAAAGAATCAACTCATACGGACTAAAGACAAGCGCATTTGCTAGGGAGTTAATTCTTGCGGAACTCGATAGAATGGATAGAATGAAAAAATAATGAATTAGGCACTAATTAGGTATTGACAATTAAGCACTAATTATATATAATGTAATCAGATCAAAGAAATAGAGCAAAGGCGAAAGCCAGGAAAGGGGAACGGCATGAAAAAATATATTGTAAAAGATCGGGGTATTGAATGGAGTTATGACAACAAAGAAAAGGCTGCTAAGAAAGCCACTGATCTGAACACGGAAGTAGCAGAAAAAACCGTGTGGAGATATTACGCCCCATATTATACAAGCGGCACTGCGAACTATCGGGAAATCACCGGCGAATCTTTGCCGGATGCAATCGAAAAAGGTTTTGACCGGATCATAAAAGATTATGATCTTGGCGGCGTTTCAGGCTTGAAATTAAAGTCTGTTAAATTACAAAAGGAAAATGGGTATGCAAATTTAGTTATAGATTTTATACCGCTTGGAAAATTGGAAGCAGAATTTCCAGAAGAAACAAAGGTGATAAAAATTGAATGGGTTACAGATGATGAATTCCGGGGCGAATACACTTTTACCTTGAACAAATAAAAGGCTGGCGGAGCCGATAAGCTCCGCTATTCTGCATTAAGGAGCAAATAAAAGCATGGCTAAGGTTGTAAAAAAATGCATTGTTCCGGGAGTCTTACAAGTGGATTCCGGAAGAACTAAAAGAAGAGTTGACACCGAAACAGCTTGGAAGGCTCACAGATGCATTTCATGCGTGCTACGGAGCAGGGAAGAACGAATAGAACAGGAGAGGAAACAAAATGAAAAGCTACAAAGAGTACGAGAAAAGGTTTATAGGGGCAAGCGATATTGCGGCATTAATACTTGTCGGATGCGACGAAAACGGATTGAAAACAAGCACTCTTGATTTTGGCGAAGACGGGAGCTATATGGCATACGTCGTTGACGAGGACGCGGAGATAGGCGCGCATTATAAAAAAGTCGCCGATTTTAAGCACTGGCTCAAGATTTATGATGATGACGAATTGACATACCGGGTTAATGCACAGGAGATAAACATATATCGCGCCGGAGATTTTGGCTGTATCATACAGACAATCGGCAAACATTAAAAAGAAAGAGAGGAAAGAAAAATGAAAAAAGAATGTAAAATGTTTAACGGAAAAACTTTAGAGGTTGGAGAAGAAATCAGATTCGCTGACTTGTGGCAGGTTGATGACGGAGACGAAGAAGAACTTCTCGATTCCGGCTGCGTGTGCGTAGGTAACAACGAATATGGCGCACCTGTTATAGCTGGATTTGAAATTGTAGACAAAGACGAGGAAAACTTAATAAATACGGTTGTAAAAGTTGTAGAACTGTACTAAAATCAAATATAATAAACCATAACATAAGATGTGCATAATCGTATAATAGCGGTTTTGCACATCTTTTTATTTTTCGGAGGAACCATGGGAGAAAAACGAAAATATACAAAAGCAGAAGATCTTGTCGGGACAACTTACAAAGGCTTTAAAGTTTTGGATTGCAAAAGGAAAAACAGACGATCTTTTTTACAAGTAGAATGCCCTTATTGCAAAAAAATTAAATGGATTCGCAAAGATCAGCTTGACGATCCGCACCGCAAGGGATGCGGATGTTTAATGACAAAGACACAATTTAAGCAAAAGGATTTAGTGGGGGAAAGATTCGGACGGCTGGAAGTAGTAAAAGCAACCAGCGAACGTGATCCACACAACGGATCTGTTATATGGCTATGTAGGTGCGACTGCGGAAAGTTTAAAAAAGTATCTGCCGGCTCTTTAAAAAACGGAGGCGTGGCAAGCTGTGGGTGCCTTGGCAGGGAAAATAGTTCAAAAAATGGGAAGATTTACGGCAAAAAAATAGTAGATAATTATTGCATTGCCGGAACAAATGTAAATAATTTAACCGCAAAAATTCCAAAAAACAATAAGTCCGGGCATAAGGGTGTGCATTGGGATGCAAACAAGAGCAGATGGATAGCGCAGATCGAGTTTATGGGAAAACATTATAATTTAGGGAGTTTCCGGGAAAAAGAAGAAGCGATAAAAGTAAGAGAGGAAGCAGAAGAAAACGTGTTCGTCAGGTTCAGCTTCGCGAACA
>USAP01000242.1 GCA_900552775.1 uncultured Eubacteriales bacterium
TTGCCCCCGCCGCCTACAAGAGAAATGATATGCCCCTTCTCTGCCAGAAACGGAAGTTCTTTTTCGTTCAGCATCTGTCTTATCCTCCCTGATTTTTATCTATTTTAACACAGTTCGGATATAATGTCAAGCTTTTTTATTTCTTCAAAGTAAATTTTGTGTCCGCGCGCTCCGGGATGCCAACAATCTCCGCCGTAATATGAATCCTTTGATGTTTCGTCATATTCTTTGGAAAAAGCCCGGTATACATCGGCATACGGTACATTCAGAGCATGCGCCGCGCGTTCACCCGCATGTATATACTCTGCGTAATTTATTCCGATTTCGTTTATTTGATTGCCCAGAATCGGAATAACGGATGAAAAAGCAAGCTTTGCACCGCCCAGTATTACTCTTTCTCCGAAATTTACAAGGCTTTTTTCAGATTCCGCCGGAGTTTTCTGAGAAAGCCAGTCGTTAACCGTAAAGATTTCTGTTAAAACAACCGACGGCTTAACCGAAAGCACATATTTATCAAGATATTCTTCCGTATATCTAAACGATGGACAAGAGCCTATCCCACAATTTAAAACCGCGTATTTGCCTTTATAAAACTCTATTCTGTAAACCATGGCATTACTTGATTTTATGCGAAGATTTGACGCGCGCTTTTTAGGCATTATATTTAAAACTTCATATTCATCGCTTTTGTCCGCATTATATTTGAAACTCATCACTTCATCACAGAATATTTCGCATTCGGATGAACCGTGCATAAGCTCAACGCGCGCAAAATCAAACTCGGCATCAATACAAAGTTCTCCGCAGACACACGCACATTCCGAAATATTTTTGATTTTATATTTTCGGCTTATATCACTGCCCGAAAGCTCCGCAGCTTCAGAGCCGCTCTTTTTATTTATATAATTTCTTAAGAGAGTGGGAAAAGACGGAACGCTGAAAGGCAGAAGCCTTTTTTCACCTGCACATACGGAAATACTGAATTTTTTAAATACATAATCCGCCGCACCTTCTCCCCACGTGTGCGAGTCTCCCGCCATGCATATTTTTTTAATCATTTTTATCACTTACCAATACACTTTTTATATTTTTACGCGCTTTAATATCCGCAAAAGCTTTATTTATATCTTCAACCTTATAGAGAGCCGCAAGACTTTTTATATTATTCTGCAGCATTTCGTTTCCGCTTAAAAACTCAAGATACTCACGTACATCACTCATACTGTATTGCGACGAGCCTATTATATGCAGCGCTTTAAACGTTATAAGCTGAGGTTCTATTAAAGCGCCGCCGCTGTTTGAATACTGTCCCGGAACAAGATATACACCCCTGTTGCGCAAAAATTTCAGTGCAAGCGGCACGGCTTTCGGATTTCCGGAAGCTTCAAAAGCCAGATCCGCTCCGAGCCCGCCGGATATATTCAAAATTTCCACGATAATTTCGTCATCTTCCATAGACGCTATATGCAAAATTCGTGTGGCTCCGAGAGCGGTAACACGCTCATCACTTTCTTTGGATTCGCGGTTTGCAAGGACAATAATATTTTTTACTCCAGCGTTTGCCAAATACGCAATCGCCATGCACCCTACGGGACCTGTTCCGGAAACCACCGCCGTTTCCGCATCTTTTATATCGCAGCCTGCTCTTTTTGCCAAATTAAAAGCATGTATTGCCGTAGGCCCCGGACACGCGAATACACATGCCGCAAGTGAATCGACATTTTCGGGGATTTTTATGAGATTTGCCGCCGGAGCATATGAAACTTCCGCAAACCCACCGTGAAAATGTGGTTCATCTTCCGGATTGCCGCCGTTTGTAACACCCATGTTTACACAGTTTGCGTCATCTCCGCTTTTACAGAGTTTACACTTTCCGCACGGCACGGCAATATTTGAAATAACACGGTCTCCTATGGAGAGATTGTATTTTTTTGAATCCTCATCATTTATCTTTGCGACTTCTCCGACAAATTCATGTCCTATTATCTTAGGTGCATCAAGCGGTATTGTTCCGTCATAAAAATGAACGTCGGTTCCGCATATACCGCTTGCCAGAAGATTTAAACGCACCATCCCTTTTTTCGGATCCGTAACCTCATACTCCTTTATTTCAAAAGGTCTTTTTGCTCCCATAAAAAGGCAGATTACCGTGAATAACGACTGACGTTACGCACGTTACGGAACGACGAAAGGGGTCTAGGCCATG
>USAP01000243.1 GCA_900552775.1 uncultured Eubacteriales bacterium
ATGATAACACTTTAAAAGATACGACGATTCTGGAAATTCAGAATATTTTTGAAACCGTAAATAAAGCGGATGAAACACAAAAAGCAAAGTTTTTAAACTATCTTATCGGGCTTGGAATAGCAGCTGCCGATGAGAACGAAGCGGACGACGACAAACCGTCCGAGTCCGGTTATGATACAATGTTTGAAAGATATAAAAACGGTACGGATGTACTTAAACCCTGTTCTTCTGCCGGCAACATTGCCGACAAATTTGCAGCGCAGATAACAGCAGCGGACGGAGCAGAAAAGAAAGAGCTTGTTTCCGAGGCTTTGACAGAAGCCGCAACACTCAGAATTTCTGATTCGTCGCAGAACGCCGTACTCGGCGCCGATGACTTTGATTTTGCCGTGCTCTCTGCAAAAAAAGCTGCGGAAATACTTAAAAGCAAAAATGCGTACACCGAGGCGCCGTTTGAAATCAGAGTTATATTTGAAAACGGTAAAAAACATTCTTTGTCAATCCCGAAAGAAAGTTTAAATCCCGAAAAAATCGGCGGTGCATCTTCAATACATCTGTATTTTGCGGATGCCGGAGAACTTATCATTAACCCTTCGGAGTTTTATTCGTCGGAATATCTAAACGGCCCGAATGTTACTTTTGCTCTTGAATACGGTGAGGCAAAAACGGTTTCGCCAAAGCTTTACGAATATGCCCAAGGCGGAGAAATGCTTAAAATAGATGTTTTGGCACAAAGAGAAATAACCGCGTCCATTGCATATTCCGCCGTAAAATACAGAAAAGATATAAAAGGCAGCGAGAGTGATTATAACACAAATTGCATTTATTCCGTGGCAGGTAACGGTGCGCGTGAAAATGTCTCAAATTTTGCCGCAGAAAACGGATATGTTTATTTTGAAATTGGGGTTTCGAGACTTTTTGCCAAAATAGACGGCGAGCTCCGCGAGATAAAAAAAGATACAACTTCGGGGGGGAATACGGGTTCTGAAGGTAAAGATGATGAAGATAATAAAACGCCGGAGCCCTCAACAAAACCCCAAGAGCCCGTGACAAAACCGGATGATTCTGCGGAAAAGACGGAAACAATCAGATTTTCCGATGTAAGCGACAGCCATTGGGCAAGTACATTTATTTATAAGCTTGCGACGAAAAAAATAATAAGCGGTGTAGGAGATAATCTTTTTGCACCCGATGCTAATATAACACGTGAACAGTTTGCAAAAATCATTGTTGAAGCATTCGGACTGCTCGACAGTTCTGCGGAATGTGATTTCAACGATGTTGCAAACGGAAGCTGGTATGCTTCCTATGTTGCTTCGGCGTATAAGAAAGGTATTATAAACGGTATGGGCAACAATTCTTTCGGAACAGGGCAAAATATCACAAGACAGGATATGGCCGTTATGATTGAAAGAACCGCAAAATGTGCAAATATTGAACTTGCCGAACCTACTTCACACGAATACAACGATATAAATTCCGTTGCGGACTATGCAGCCGATGCTATGCTCCGCCTCTCATCTATGGGAATAATAAGCGGATTTGATGATAACACACTCCGCGGTGCTTCAAACGCTACAAGAGCGCAGGCGGCAAAAATTATATGTACACTGATGGAGAAAAAATGATGGAGCTTGTTCTTGCTACAAAAAACAAAGGTAAGGTGCGCGAACTTAAAGAAATAATTAAAGGTGCGCATATTATAACCGCAGATGAGGCAGGTTTTCATGCTGAAATTGAGGAGAACGGAAAAACATTTGAGGAAAATGCACTTATAAAAGCGGAAGCTGTGTGCAAAGCTGTTTCAAAGCCTGTGATAGCCGATGATTCGGGACTTGAGGTTTTTGCACTCAACATGCGACCCGGTATTTTTTCGGCACGCTATGCAGGGGAAAATGCAACCGATGCGGACAGAGTTTCAAAACTTCTTGCGGAACTTGTCGGCTCGGAGGACAGGAGAGCGCGTTTTGTATGTGCGGCAGCACTGTGTCTGCCGGACGGACGACACTTTGTTTTCAGAGGAGAAACAGATGGTGTTATTACAGAAAAGCCGCGCGGCAGCGGCGGCTTTGGATATGATCCTGTTTTTGTGCCGAACGGATACTATAAAACATTTTCGGAGCTTTCGGAGAATGAGAAAAATATGATTTCTCACAGAAAAAAAGCTTTTGAAAAATTAAAAACCGAAATAGAGGATTTAAG
>USAP01000244.1 GCA_900552775.1 uncultured Eubacteriales bacterium
GCTGCGACATTACTGCGGACAACAGATTTGTCCGTCACAGAAATATCACAGCAGGTAGGCTACAGTTCAACAAGTAATTTTTATAATATTTTTAAAAAGACCTACGGCGTTATGCCGCTTGAATACAGAAAAGCAAACGGAGACAAGCCGCATCGCCCCTAAAACGTATGCTTGCCCCGGCGCACTTTAATCTCCTCACCGTCTATTGTAACAAGGCAGTCAACTGGCACAGTTATTTCATAAACCGTCTTATTTCCTTCATAGTGCCAATGCGTTTTTATCTTTCCGAAGCGCGAATCATATTCGGCGGAAAGCGAGCCGAGTCTTTTGTCGGGTACAGGCCTGATTTTTAATCCGCTTTCATCAATTACAATTCCTGCGGCAACGGAAAAAATCCATTGAGCCACGGCACCGTAGGCATAATGATTGAAGGAATTCATATCGGCGCTCCAAAAGGTGCCGTTTTGCTTAATTCCGTCCCAATGCTCCCATATGGTGGTTGCTCCCTTGTTTACCGAATAAAGCCATGAGGGGTATTCCTCTCTGAGCAAAAGCGTATATGCCAAATGAGAATATCCGTTTTCGCTCAATGCAAAAAGTATGTACGGAGTTCCGACAAAACCCGTCTTAAGCATACATTGATTCAGGCATATGAGACTTGCCAGGTCTTTAGCAAACTCAACTTTTTTGTCAGTCAAATCAAAATATAGCGCCAATGAATACTCGGTTTGAGTGTGACATTGCGGAAATCTCTTTATAAATGCATCACGAATATCATTTTCTTTTTTTTCGAATATTTTATAATTGTAGCCCAGTTCTTTTGCCGCTTTTTTTACAATAGAAACCGAATATTTGTAAAAAGCGCTCGAAATAAAATTCGTGTCCGAAACACCTTTATAATCGCCGTTGTTGCTGTCAAGAGCAAGCCAATCTCCGAAGCAGAAATGCCCTGTCCACAGGTTTTTTTCAGTACTGTTGTTTTCGATATACTTTATCCATCCGTACATCATCGGAAAAAACTGCTTTAAAACCGATAAATCACCATACATTTCATAAAGCGTCCACGGTATAATCACCGCTGCGTCACCCCATGCCGCCGATGCAGGATTATCCGGAGAAAATTTTTCGGGAACAGTTTGCGGAATTTTCCCGTTCTCACGCTGGGTGCTTTTCATATCGTTCAGCCATTTGACGAAAAATTTTTTTGTGTCAAACTGATACATTGCCGTTTTACAGAATACCTGTGCGTCACCCGTCCAACCAAGACGCTCGTCTCTTTGGGGACAATCTGTGGGTACATCCAAAAAATTACACTTTTGTGCCCATACAATATTTTCGAATAATTTATTCAGCTTTTCGTGTTCGGTTTTTAAATATCCGCTCCTTTTTATATCTGAATATATGGCAATCGCATAAAAATCGGTGTTTTCCGGAGCGCTGTCAACTCTTACGTATCTGAAGCCGTAAAAACTCGTTTTCGGCTTGTAGCTTTGTTTTCCTCTTTTGCATATATACTTGTAAATACACTTTGCGGAGCGGTAATTATCGTTATAAAAATTCCACTCCTTATCAAGCACCTCGGCAAACGAAAGCTCAACTGTTTGATTTTTTTCGGCATCGGTACAAAATTCAACAATACCCGTGATTTCCTGTCCGAAATCCAAAACGCGTTCGCCTTTTGGCGTTATGAAATCTCTTACGGGCGCAATACGCTCATGCTCGCAAACTATTTCGCCTTCCTGCAAAATCAACGTATTCTTATTTATTTTATCGCTTACAAGCACGTCATACTCGTCGCTTTCAAAGCACGCGTCATAAATCTCTCCGTCATATATGTCGGAAAAGCGAATCTTGCTTTTTTTTACATTCCATGATTTATCAGTGTATATATATTCTTTTTTATCCGGATAATTAATAACAATTTCGCTTATCAATGCCGCAGGATAATTAAGCTCGCCGGCAAAACCCGCTATTTTGCCTCTGAACCACCCGTTTCCGACAATAATTTCAAATATGTTATCTCCCTCATGTAAAAGCTCCGTGATATCATATGTCTGATACTGAAGCCTTTTTGAATAATTTGTCCAACCCGGCGCCATAAAAAAACGGCCGATATCTTTTCCGTTGACCTTTGCGTAATATACGCCCGCCGCGGTAAGAGATATAAATGCTTTAACATACCCTTTGTCAAGCTTTATTTTT
>USAP01000245.1 GCA_900552775.1 uncultured Eubacteriales bacterium
CCCTTCGCCTTAGCTGCGGCGATGCCCTCTGCCTGCCGCTTCCGTATATACTCCCGCTCATTCTGCGCAACGAATGACAATATCTGCAGCACAATATCCGCGATAAACGTGCCCAGCAGGTTCTTTTCCCGTCTCGTGTCCAGCAGTTCCATGTCCAGCACACAGATATCCGCGCCGATTTCCTTGGTCAGTACGCGCCATTGACGTTGTACCTCTTCATAATTGCGCCCAAGCCGGTCGATGCTGACGATATACAGCAGATCGCCGCGTCTTATCTTCTTGAGCATTGCCTGATAAGCCGGCCTTTCAAAATTCTTACCAGATTGCTTATCCACAAAGATATTCTTGGGCGCAACGCCCATCTCCCGCATCGCGATTCGCTGCCTGTCCTCGTTTTGATCCATGCTCGATACACGAATGTAACCAAATATCCGATTTGCCATTTCCTGTTCCGCCTTTCTTTATTATGCATATACGCCATGGGCATTGTAGCGGAACAAAAGAAGAAACGGTAGGTCATTCTTCTAAACACAAAAGTTGGTGAAAAGTCATGTATAATCTCGATTCATCGATGTATAGTCCGACAATACTGACGTATCCTGTGGATTTGCTTTATATTTTTTTACTATTGCTATATACTTGTCAACCCATGCTTCATATTCGGTCAAAAATTCTCTCCAGCCGGAGGTATCAGATGATTCGGCAGCGCTTTCGGTTTTATCGGGAACGGAAGTCGGGGTCGTGACATCGGTTTTCTCTGAAACCTCAGATGATGCCGCAGCGGGAGCTTGGGGATTGACGGTTTTACGTCCGCAGCCAGTTATTGCAAATGTAAGTGTAATAAAGATTGACAAAATGCAAAATTTTTTCATTATAATTTCCATAGCCTTTCTGCGCACAAATGTTAATTAAAAATACTTACGCTTTTATCGTGCGCGGATAATGCGTAATAATGTGAATCATGTGTATTGTTTTTGCGCTGATTCTATTCCTCGTTGGTTTGTAATGTTATTTTGGGCAGAGATATGTTTATGGTTTTCGAATCTTCGTTTTTATACCCGTTTTCTTCGCCTACGCTGAATGTAAATGAAATATTGGTAACAGTGGATAATTCGCCCTCATATTTGTCTGCCAAATCCGACAGCGAAATATCAAGTATATCTTTTTTGTTTGCGTTTATAACATCGCTTGTCCAAGTATATTCATATACGGGAATGTTGTTAAAAGATATATTTTTAATTGTTGCTCTGACGCCATCTGAGTTGTTATTTTCCGTTTCAAGTCCGAGGCTTACTTCTCCGTCTTTGTTTGTAAGTACAGCGGCAGAAATTATTTTTATGTTGTAATTATCATACAAAACTTCTTCTGAAAACGAATTTATTGTACAATCGAATTTCTTTTCCAAAGATTTGCTTTTAATACATTTTTGATAACTGTCAACGGAATAGTCATAAGATTCGGCGGCTGATGTTTTAATCTGCAGCGGACCGGTATAGTTAGAATTGTATTCTTCGTCACTGATATCAAATCCTATTTCCATATCGGCTATTTCAGTAATCCCGTAAGCCAACATAGTATTTACACTTATGGAAAGAGTTTGTTCCGATGTCTCTCCCGGTGCTACATCACAGTTTAAATATCCGTCCTGTATCATATAACCGTTTACTGAATTTACCGAATACCCCATAGAACCGCAAACAAAGGAAAGATTCTTTTCTGTATTGTTTTGGAGAGATAGGGCAAGTTCAGCGGAAAAACTTTTATAGTTCAGGGCTGTTGCCGTTATTTTTATTCCGTTTTCATCGTAAAGTACAGTTTCCTCTATGGTTGCTTCGGTTTTAAAATTGTCTGAAAGCGACTTGCTTTTCAGTGTGCTTGTAATACTTCCGTTTCCGCATGCGGTCAGCAAAAGCGCAAGTGAACAAGCTAAAATAGCTTTAAATGTTTTCTTCACTTTAGTACCTCTTTTCATTTAGTATTGGTGTTCTGCGCTTTTTACAGACTGCCCTCCTTTCTTTTTTTGTTACAAAATAAAAAGCGCACCAACCGAAGTCAGTGCGCTGAAAAACACAAACTCCGATTGTCGCCAAACAATTTTAGAGGAATGCAAGAGAAATTCTTTTTTCTGCTCTAACTGTGGAATTTGTGTTTTTTTCAAATCTAAATAGTTAGAGC
>USAP01000246.1 GCA_900552775.1 uncultured Eubacteriales bacterium
CTGACGTATTACCGGCAGATATTAATCTCGAAACTAAACTCACAAAAAATATTAAACTTAATATTCCGCTAATGAGTGCGGCTATGGATACCGTAACAGAGTCACATCTTGCAATTGCTATGGCGAGAGAAGGCGGAATCGGTATAATACATAAAAACATGTCAATTGAAAATCAGGCTGTTGAAGTAGACAAAGTAAAACGTTCTGAAAACGGCGTTATAGTTGATCCGTTTCATTTGTAGCCTGACAATACTTTGCAGGATGCGGACAAGCTTATGGGAAAATACAAAATATCCGGTGTACCGATTACGGTAAATGGAAAACTTGTCGGAATTCTTACAAACAGAGATTTACGTTTTGAAGAAGATTTTTCCAAGAAAATCAAAGATGTAATGACGAAAGATAATCTCATAACCGCTCCTGAAGGCACAACTCTTTCCGAAGCACAGGAAATTTTAAGATATCATAAGATTGAGAAACTTCCGATTGTCGATAAGAACTATATGCTTAAAGGTCTTATAACAATCAAAGATATAGAGAAAGCCGTAAGATATCCGCGTTCGGCAAGAGATGACAGCGGCAGACTTCTTGTAGGTGCTGCAATCGGTGCAACCAAAGATGTACTTGAAAGATGCCGCGCGCTTGTGGACGCTCATGTTGATGTTGTCGGTCTCGATTCGGCACACGGACACTCGCAAAATATTATCAATACCGTTAAAAAAATCAAGAATGCTTTCCCCGATTTGCCGGTAATTGCAGGTAACATTGCAACCGGTGAAGCAGCTAAGGCTTTGATTGAAGCAGGTGCCGATGCCGTAAAAGTGGGAATGGGACCCGGTTCCATATGCACCACGCGTGTTGTAGCCGGAATGGGTGTACCTCAAATTACTGCTATATGCGATGCTTGCGAAGTTGCTGATAAATACGGAATTCCGGTTATAGCTGACGGCGGCATAAAATATTCCGGTGACGTAACTAAGGCTATAGCGGTAGGAGCTAATGTTGTTATGATAGGAAGTCTGTTTGCCGGATGCGAGGAAAGCCCCGGTGAAGAAGAAATTTATCTTGGCAGACGCTTTAAAGTTTATCGCGGTATGGGCTCAATTGGTGCAATGAACGAAGGAAGCCGCGACAGATATTTCCAGGAAGGAAACAAAAAACTTGTCCCCGAAGGCGTTGAAGGACGTGTGCCTTATAAAGGACCTCTTGCAGATACTATTTATCAGCTTTTGGGCGGTTTGAGAAGCGGTATGGGTTATTGCGGAGCGCCCGATATAGAAACACTCCAAAGAGAGAGCCAGTTTGTCAGAATAACGGGAGCAGGTCTTAAAGAAAGCCATCCGCACGATATATCTATAACAAAAGAAGCACCGAACTATTCGATGCATGAATAAATTTAATTTATTAACTGAAAGGATGATTTAAATGGATAAGGAATTAGTACTTACCAAAATTTGCGACAGCGGTGTGGTTGCTGTTGTCCGTGCAGAAAACGGTGAAAAAGCAAAAAGAATAGCAGATGCTTGCCTTGAAGGCGGAGTTCCTGCAATTGAGCTTACATTCACAGTACCGATGGCACATAAGGTTATTGAAGAACTTGCAAAGGAATATTCCGGCGGAGAAATGATTCTCGGTGCAGGTACCGTAATGGATTCGGAAACTGCAAGAATTGCAATTCTTTCCGGCGCACAGTATATTGTAAGCCCTTATTTTAACGCTGAAACAGTTAGACTTTGTAACCGTTACAGAGTGCCCTGTATGCCCGGTGCAATGACTATTAAAGAAGTTGTAGAAGCTATGGAAAGCGGCGCAGATATTGTTAAAGTTTTCCCCGGTGAAGCTTTTGGACCCAAAATTTTAAAGGCAATCAAAGGTCCCGTTCCGCAGGCGAAAATGATGCCTACGGGCGGTGTTGATCTCAGCAATGTCGGTGAATGGATCAAAGCCGGAGCTGTAGCTGTCGGTGCGGGTGGATACCTCACAAAAGGTGCCAAAACAGGTGATTACAAAGCAATTACAGAAACTGCAAAAGAATTTATTGCTAAAGTTAAAGAGGCAAGAGCTTAAACAAGTTAAGAGGCTGTTTAAAAAAGTCGGTTGGCTTTAGCCACAGCCCGGCAAGGAAGTATTGCCCTGCTAAACATCTTTTTTGCGAATTTCAGCGTTAAAAAAGG
>USAP01000247.1 GCA_900552775.1 uncultured Eubacteriales bacterium
AACTCAGTACTTCGGTTTATCAAAGAAAATCCGGAGTATCAGGTTACGAAAACGTCATTGTAAAACCGGGTTATTCGCAAAAATGGTCTAAAAGAGTTAACCTCGGCAGTATTGACAGAGAACTTCAGCCGGGAAAGAAGTATATAGTTTCCGTTCATCCTCAAACTTTAGTGGTTCCGGCATTTTGGGCGAATACACTTTATCAAAAATCTTTTGAAATTACTTTTTAATAACTAAAAAAATCAAAGAGGGTGCAGCAAAACAAAAATCGTTTTGTTGCACCCTCGCTTGCATTACCAGTTTCCTACTGTCATAAATGATTTATATTGGTTTGTTTCCGTAAGAGGATAAGGATTTTCGTTATAGAAAAAGCGTTCAGCTCCAAGTTCTTCAATATTATCAATTTTACCGCTTAAGTAATCATTGATTCTTGATATAGCCGTTTTAACACGTGCTTCTATGCACGAAAGCATCATATCGCTTGCTTCCCATCCAAACACTTTATTGTGTTTAAGCCACATTTCTTCCGAAAGCTCATGGAATTTTTCATATTTTTCAAGAAGCTCGGAAAGCTCCTCGGAAAGCTTTTTGAGATTATCTTTTTTACCTTCTTTATATGCGTCTGTGATTCGCAATCCGATATCGCATTTGCTTACGAGAAGTTCAAGAAGCAAATGTCTTTTTTCAAACATATCGTTAAATTCACCCATGTCACCGACTTTTTCAATGTCTTTCAAATATTTTTTGTAATGGGTTTTAAAATCAAATTGTGAAAGGGTCTTATCATAAAGTCCTATCAATACATCGTTAAACATGTGTTGTGCGGAGGAATTAAGACAAAACGCCGCTTCATCTACATTGCCTTCTCTCTCCTTATCCGTAAAGTCATCCATTGATAAAGCCATGAAACTCTTGAGAGGATACCCGGTGCAAATCTCAAACATTTTTGAAAGCTGTTTGTCGTTTACCTGATAATTGTAGTTTTGTTCTGCGTACATTTGAAGACCGGGAAGTGTTTCAAATAAATCATACATAGCGCATGTATTGTTCCATATGGTTGCGAAAACTGTTTTTATTCCGTGATCTTTGCATGCTTTAAGCTGAGTATGTGCCGTTTTAAATGTTTTTTCATTATTTGCGCATAATCTGTTCCACGTCCAGATTCCGCCTGCAAATACAGTTTCACGTGCAAGAGTATTTTGGTGTTTATCGATAAAAGTTGAAGTAAGATCATAATCTTCAAAGCAGTAATCCCAATAAACAAGCTCAAGTTTTTTCGGAAGTCTGTCCTTTGTGTCATCCGGAATGTGAGATGTTAAATCATAATCTCCTCCTATTTTTCCGTTTTTGAAGAACATGTCGCTCCACATCATGGGCTTATAGCCATATTTTTCGGCAATTTCCGAAACTTTTTCGAGATGCAAAAGCATTAACTCGTGTGCGTCTTTATATCCTTCACGCTTAAACATTTTTCCCGAAGTTCCGATTCCTATAGCTTCATCAAGGCCAATATGAATACGGCGGCTTCTGAGGCAGCTGCTCATAGATTTAAACATTTTATCTATAAATTCATATGTTTCCGGAGCGCCGATATAAAGTGTATCGGACGTATCAGACATTTTTGCCGCATATCTCCATCTGATTGTTGTTGCAAGATGACCGAGCGTCTGTATACACGGAATAACTTCGATTCCGAGCATATATGCATAATCGTCTATTTCACGTAGCTCAGCCTGAGTATATCTTCCGCGCATATACCCAAACCATGGGTATTCGGGAATTTCGTATGTATCTTCGGTATAAAGCATAATCATATCAAGCCCCATAAGCGCAAGATAATTCAAATATTCTTTTACCGTTTTAACATTTATAACTGCATTTCGGGAGCAGTCAACCATAACTCCGCAGGTATCAAAATGCCTTTTCTGAACAACGTCTTTTCCGCCGTTTCGGATGATATCGCAAGCGATTGCAAGACCTCTGAAAAACTCTGCTTTTTTACTGAACGCAACATATATTTTACCGCTGTCCCTTTTTACAGAAAGTTGCTCGGAACCGCTCTGTGCAATGATTTCAAGACCGTTGTCCGTAATATCGGCATGCAGTTTCCGACATATTACAAGAGCTCCTTCAAGTATATCCTGCGTATCGCCTGAA
>USAP01000248.1 GCA_900552775.1 uncultured Eubacteriales bacterium
CTTTTTATTTAAAAATCAATAAAAATCCCATTTTTTCAAATGGGATTTTTTTGTCTTCGTAAAATGTCTCCAATACTTCCGTACAGTGCAAGTTCTGCCTTGTCATCTATGGACGTTCTTGTTTTATTAATCAAAACAAGATGATTTCCCTTATAATACCGCAAAAAACCGGCGGCCGGATACACTGTAAGGCTTGTTCCGCCAACTATAAGAACATCGGCTTTTTGAATTGCCGCAACCGCTTCGTCAACCGTTTTGTCATCAAGACCTTCTTCATACAAAACGACATCGGGTTTTATTACTCCGCCGCATTCGCATCTCGGAACACCTTCAGAAGCTTTTATATAATTGAGCGAAAAGAACTTACCGCAATTCATACAATGATTTCTGCGAATACTCCCGTGAAGTTCAAAAACATTTTTGCTGCCTGCATCATAATGCAGTCCGTCTATATTCTGTGTAACAACAGCCTTAAGCTTTCCTTCTTTTTCAAGTTCAGCAAGCCTTATATGTGCCGCATTCGGCTTTGCATCATACTTTATAATCTTATCACGGTAAAAATTATAAAAATCTTCCGTGTTGTTCATAAAAAATGTATGCGAAAGAATTTCCTCGGGCGGATATTTGTATTTCTGATTATAAATCCCGTCACGCGAGCGGAAATCGGGGATTCCGCTTTCGGTTGAAACCCCCGCACCGCCAAAGAAAACAATATTATTGCTTTCGTCTATTATTTTTTCAAGTTTTTCATTCATAAAAACCAAAGTATTTTTCGGCATTTTCGTAGCTTATACCGCGCACAATGTCACCCAAAGCTTCGAAATCATCGGGATATTCTCCGTTTTCAACCCATCCGCCTATAAGGTTACACATAATTCTTCTGAAATACTCATGTCTCGGGTAAGACAGAAAACTTCTTGAATCCGTGAGCATGCCGACAAACCTTCCCAAAAGACCAAGATTTGCCAAAGCTTTCATTTGCTCAACCATGCCATCTCTCTGATCATTAAACCACCAGCCGGAACCGAACTGTATTTTTCCGGGGACATCGCTGCCCTGGAAGTTTCCGAGCATTGCTGCGAGGACATAGTTATCTTTTGGATTAAGCGTGTAAAGAATTGTTCTCGGCAAATTGCCTTTTTCGTTAAACGAATTTAAAAGAGCCGAAAGCGGTTCAGCAATGGACAAATCGTTTATCGAGTCAAAACCTGTATCGGGTCCGAGTTTCTTATACATTGTAGTATTATTATTTCTCATAGCACCTATATGAAGCTGCATTGTCCATCCGCGTTTTGCATATTCGGAAGCAAAGAATCCAAGCATAAATGTTTTGTATATATTTTCTTCTTTTTCGCACGGCAAATCTCCGGAAAGCGCTTTCTTAAATACAGCGTCCGCCTCTTCCTCCGTGCATGCTTCAAACGGCACACCTGCCAGAGCATGGTCCGCAAGGCGGCATCCTACAGATGCAAAGAATTCAATTCTTTCTTTCATAATCTCTGTAAGCGCTTTAATAGAATCGATTTTTTTGCCGAATGTATCGGAAAGCAATTTAATATACGGAATAAATGTTTCCTTTGCAATTTCCGTTGCTTTGTCAGGTCTGAATGTCGGCAAAACCTTCGCAGAAAGCTTACCTTCTTCTTTAATTCTCTTGTGATATTCGAGCGAATCCGCAGGGTCATCCGTTGTGCATATAACCGCAACATTTGAACGGTTTATGAGTGACTGAGCGGAAAAATCATCGCCCTCAAGCATTTTATTTGCTTTGTCAAAAATGCTTCTTGCGTTTTTCTCGTTTAATATATCATATATACCGAAAAATCTGCGCAATTCAAGATGCGTCCAGTGGTAAAGCGGATTTCCGATAGCATATTTAAGAGTTTTTGCAAATGCTTCAAATTTTTCAAAATCGGATTTATCTCCCGTCATATAATCTTCCGGAATACCGTTTGAACGCATTGCGCGCCATTTATAGTGATCCCCTCCGAGCATTATTTCCGTTATGGAAGAAAACTTCTTGTTTTCGCAAATTTCCTTGGGACTTAAGTGACAGTGATAGTCAATTATCGGAAGTCCCTCAGCATACTCATGATAGAGTTTTTTAGCGGTTTCCGTTTGAAGCA
>USAP01000249.1 GCA_900552775.1 uncultured Eubacteriales bacterium
CTGCATGAAAGCGTCAGAGCAGCTTTAAATACAGATAAAACGGACGTTGAAGCCGCATTTGATTTTCTTTGGGATAAAAAAGAGGTTTCCATGCTTTTAAGCGGCATGAACAGTATGCAGCAGCTGGAAGATAATTTGACATATGCGGAAAGAAGCAGCATAGGTATGCTTTCGGGAAAAGAAAAAAATGGGTATATTGCCGCAAAAGAAGCATATGATAACAGAAGCAGTCTTGCCTGTACGGAGTGCAGGTACTGTATGCCGTGCCCTGCCGGAATAGATATTCCGGGACTTTTTAAAACGGTTAACGAAGGTCTTGACAAAACATATTTTGCGGCGCTTGACGATTATAAAAAAATCCCGGTTCGCGCCGACTCATGTAAAAAATGCGGTGCATGCGAGAAAAAATGTCCTCAGGGTCTGCCGGTGAGGGCAATTATGAAGGAAATCAATGAAAAATTCGGCGATTAGACGAATGTCCGGCGTTTTTAAAACGTGATTCGGCTATGGAGAATATTATGAAAGTAGAAAGAATTTCAGCTAATAAAATAAAAGTTACCGTAACAATTGAAGATCTGGATCGCTGGGGTGTTAATCCCGAAATGTTTGCAGAGGATTGTGAAGAAACAAGAGAGCTTTTCAGAACGCTTATACGCCGTGCAGAATATGAAACGGGTTTTTCCGTTGAAAATTCACGTGTGATGGTTGAAGCTATTCCGCATAAATATGACGGACTTACGGTTTATGTTACAAAGCTTGATCCCTCTGCGCCGACTCGCAGCTTAGGTAAATTTAAGCTTCGCGCAAAACCGATTGACAGCAAGAAAAACTATGAAATGATTCATTGCTTTGATGAACTTGAAGATCTGTGTGCCTTTGCAAAGCAGCGCAGCGCTTTGGTGGAGTCGGATCTGTATATGTTTGACGGGAAATATTACATTATATTCAAAAGACCGCCGCTTGACATAAAAATACTTGAATATGCAGGCTATGTGCCGGAAATTTCGCCTGCGTATCTCAGAGAATACGGCAAAGAAATAGCAAAAGGTAACGCTTTCGGCGTTATAAATAAATATTTTAAGTAGGAGGAAGAAAAATGGCTGTATTTGACAACATTAAAGAAACAATCAGTAATGCGGCAAAGACCGCGGTAAACAAATCAAACGAGCTTGTGGAGGCTACAAAACTTAAGTTTGCAATATCCGATGCCGAAGGCGAAATAAAAAAGCTTTATGAAAAAATGGGAAAAGGAATTTATGATTCGTTTAAAAGCGGTGAAGAACCTTCGGAAGATTTAAAAGATACATGTGCACAGATAGACAAGCTTTATGAATCGCTCGATGAGCTCAAAGCAAAGCTTCGCGAGTATAAAAATGTTAAACTTTGCGCAAATTGCGGAGCCGAGATGGACGCGGACAGCGCTTTTTGCAGCAAATGCGGCGAAAAAGCGGACAAATAGAGAAAAGCTTGGGGTGCGGCAATTGATTTTCATTTTGTTGCACCTCTGTTCTTTTGCGGAAATGACGGTGAAACAATGAAAAAGACAATAGGTATTTTTGCGCATGTTGACGCCGGTAAAACAACGCTTTCAGAGTATTTTCTGTATAAATCTAAGGCTGTACGTACTCTTGGCAGCGTCAATAGCGGTACGGCTTTGCTCGACAGCGGCGAAGAAGAAAAACGCAGAGGTATTACAATTTATTCTTCATCGGCGGCTTTTGAATACGGAGGTAATACATATTATCTTGTTGATACTCCGGGACATGAGGATTTCTCGCCGGAGGCAGAGCGTGCTTTGACAGTTATCGACTATGCCGTGCTTATGGTTTCGGCTGCCGACGGTGTTACGGGATATACGGCGGCGCTGTGGCGCCTTCTGGAAAAGGCAGAAATCCCCGTATTTATTTTTGTAAATAAAACCGATTTGGCAGGGGCGGACGTTAATGCCATTTTGAAGGAACTTCGTGATAAGCTTGGAAATGTGATAGATTTTTCACATGACAGCAGCGAAGATATTGCACTTTCCGATGAAAAGCTTATACGGCGGCAGGGACGACCTGCGCCGGGGCATCCTGCGCTGTGTAGGCGACCCGGACAAGCGCTTTGACGAG
>USAP01000250.1 GCA_900552775.1 uncultured Eubacteriales bacterium
CTTGGCCGCATCGTCAGCCTGTTCGGCGATCTGCGTATTCCGGCCGTCGCGTCCGCCGTGTTGTTCATGGTCGCTGCCGCATTTTTCTATGAGTTTGAATATCGGAAGAACCGATACGGATGCTTTTTCTATTTTTGCCGTGTACCCTTTCGGTATGCTTCTCGGTATATTTTCATAAAAGCCGCCGCCCGTAATGTGCGAAACAGCTTTTACGCGAATCTTTTCAAAAAGCGCAAGCATAGGTTTTACGTAAATTCTTGTAGGCTCCAAAAGTGCGTCTGCAAGAGTTTTTCCGCCGAGCTCTTCAAATTTCTTTAATAAATCCGTGTTTTCTACGTCAAAAACACGCCTTACAAGCGAAAAACCGTTCGAATGTACTCCGCTTGACGGAAGAGCGATTATTATATCTCCTTCGCATATTTCGGCATTATTAAGTATTTTTTCTTTATCTACCACACCGACAGAAAAACCGGCAAGATCATATTCGTCTTCCGGATAGAAGCCGGGCATTTCCGCTGTTTCTCCGCCTATAAGAGCGCAGCCGGCATCAATACATCCTGCCGCAACGCCTTCAACAATTTTTTCAACACGTTCGGGAACATTTTTCCCAACCGCCACATAATCAAGAAAGAAAAGCGGTTTGGCACCGCAGCAAATTATGTCGTTTACACACATTGCCACACAGTCTATTCCGACCGTATTGTGTCTGTCTGCAAGGAAAGCTATTTTAAGCTTTGTCCCTACTCCGTCCGTGCCGCTTACCAAAACAGGTTTTTCGATTCCCTTCAAATCAAGTTCAAATAGGCCTCCGAATCCGCCTATTGATGAAAGTGCCCCATCCGTCATTGTTTTTGCAATATGCTTTTTCATAAGTTCAACCGCTTTATACCCCGCTCTTATGTCAACACCTGCCGCTGCATAACTGTCAGATTTAGAAATGTTGTTCATCACATTACTCCTTTCCGTTCCAGCAATACGTGCAAAGCTTACATGGATCCATGCCGATTGCCTCTATAACGCCCTCAAGCGATTGAAACTCCAGAGAATCAAACCCGAGTTTTTCGCAAATTGTTTTTCTTAATTTTTTCCCTCTCTCTGTTTTTGAATCGCTGTATTCGTCTATATACTTAAACCCTTCTTCGCCTTCAAGTTCCATTATTATTCTTCTTGCTATAAGCTCAAGGTCATCTGTGGCGCGTGAGAAATTCAAATATTTACATCCGTACATAATCGGCGGACATGCGGAACGCATGTGCACACCCTTCGCACCGTTTTTATAGAGAAAATCTATAGTCTCTTTAAGCTGTGTTCCGCGTACAATAGAATCATCCACAAACAAAAGATTTTTGCCTTCTATAAGCTCGTGTACGGGTATTTGTTTCATTTTGGCAATCTTTCTGCGCTCCTGCTGATGTGTAGGCATAAAGCTTCTCGGCCATGTGGGGGTATATTTGATAAAAGGTCTCGCAAAAGGAATTCCGCTTTCATTTGCATAACCTATTGCATGAGGTGTTCCGGAATCCGGCACGCCCACAACATAATCCACACCCTCGGCATTTTTCTCTTCCGCATCGTTTCGAGCGATAATCTTGCCGTTTTTGTAACGCATTGTTTCAACATTTACACCCTCGTAATTAGAAGTCGGATAACCGTAATACGTCCAAAGAAAAGCACACATGCGCATTTTATTTCCCGGTTTTGACAAAACTTTAAGCGAATCTGCTGAAATTTCAACAATTTCACCCGGACCGAGTTCTTTTTCAAATTTATATTCGAGTTTTTGGTACGCAAATGATTCAAACGAAACACAATATCCGTCATCATTTTTTGCCACAATAACCGGAAGCCTGCCGACCTTATCACGTGCCGCAATAATATTTCCGTCAGCCTTTAATATAAGTATTGACGCTGTTCCGTTAATAACACTCTGTGCAAATTTAATGCCTTCGGCAAAATCTTTCTTTTGGTTTATAAGTGCCGCGGCAAGCTCGGTAGAATAGATCGGAAGAGCACACGTCTGAACTCCAGTCACACTGATATATCTCGTAT
>USAP01000251.1 GCA_900552775.1 uncultured Eubacteriales bacterium
TGGTAAAAATTATACTGGAAAAAAGTTAGGGAGTGTGGTATAATATGAATATAGATGCTAAAAAGCTCGGTTTTGCGGAGCTTAACAACGAAATCAGAAATACAGACGAAGACTGCTTAATCAGCAACTGTTGCGGACAGAGGTTTATCGCCGCAGGGATGAGTGATAAAAAGATTTCTGTTTCGGGCATCCCGGGAAACGCTCTCGGCGCTTACCTTAACGGCGCTGTGATAGATGTTGAAGACAATGCCCAGACGCTCCCGGATATGCGATGCGCGGCGGCGAGATTTTTGTTAAAGGAAACGCAGGCTATCGTGCGGGGATTCATATGAAGGCGTACCGCGAGAAAAAGCCGATTTTGGTTATCGGCGGCAGAACGGGAAGCTTCCTCGGCGAGTATCAGGCAGGCGGAATTATAATCGTCCTCGGACTTAATGATGACGGCAAGAAAATTGTGGGGAACTTTCCCTGTACGGGAATGCACGGCGGAAAGATTTTTCTGCGTTCAAAGTGCGAGGGAATTAAATTTCCGAGTCAGGTGTCGGCAAAGCCCGCAACCGACGAGGATAAAGAGGAAATAAAGAAGTATGTGGAAGAGTTTTGCGGATACTTAGGATATGACAGCGAGGGGCTTTTAAAAGACGATTTTACCGTTGTTACACCCGACAGTAAGAATCCGTACAAACAGATGTATGTTGCAAACTAATCAGAAAAGCAGGTGCTTATATGAATTATTCAAGTTCAGAAGTTATTCAGTATATCAAAGAGGAAGACGTTAAGTTTATTCGTCTTGCTTTTTGCGATGTCTACGGAAGACAGAAAAACATATCGGTTATGCCGGGTGAGCTGGAGCGTGCTTTCAGCTATGGTATAACAATAGATGCTTCGGCTATCTGCGGCTTCGGAGGCGAGGTTCATTCCGACCTGCTTCTGCACCCGGATCCGTCCACAATAGCGGTGCTTCCGTGGCGGCCTGAGCATGGAAGGGTAATTCGTATGTTTTGTGATATAACTCACCCCGACGGAAAGCCGTTTGAAGCCGATAACCGCCGTATTTTGCGCAGCGCGGTTGAAAAGGCTAAAGAAAAGGGCTATACCTTCGGCTTTGGCGCTGAAATGGAATTTTATCTGTTTAAGACCGATGAAGAGGGTAATCCTACGGATATTCCTTATGACAGGGCGGGGTATATGGATATCGCCCCGGATGATAAAGGCGAGAATGTGCGGCGTGAAATTTGTCTTACGCTTGAGCGAATGGGAATTATCCCCGAAAGCTCTCATCACGAGGAAGGCCCGGGACAGAACGAGATAGACTTCAGGTATTCCGAGCCGCTGAGCGCTGCCGACAATGCAGTAACGTTTCGCTCGGTAATCAACACAATTGCGGCGCGAAACGGTCTTTATGCGGATTTTTCGCCAAAGCCTTTAAGTGATATGCCGGGAAACGGATTTCATATTAACTTTTCCGTAAAAGGCGGAGACGAGCAAAAGAATCTGCCGTTTATGATTGCGGGAATTATGGATAAAGTATATGAAATGACAGCATTTTTAAATCCCGAAAAAAGCTCGTACAACAGACTGGGCAAGTTAAAGGCGCCGCAGTATATCACGTGGTCGAGCGAGAACCGCTCGCAGCTGATTCGTATCCCTGCGGGTGAGGGTGCATACAGAAGGGCAGAGCTTCGCTCTCCAGACCCGATGGCTAATCCTTACATTGCGTATACTCTGCTTATTAATGCGGGTCTTTACGGAATAGAAAATCAGCTTGAGCTTCCGCGCCCGGCTGATATTAATCTTTATTTTGCGGATAAAAAACTTACAAGTAATTATAAAAAGCTTCCGGGCAGTCTTGCAGAGGCTGCGGACGCAGCGGCAAAAAGTAAATTTGTTGCCGAATGTCTGCCCAAGACAGTAATTGAGACATATTGCGGATAAACTCGGAAAGGTGGGAAGACTATGCCGCTTAAAGAGCGCGTATACAGCATTCTTGTTGTTTCTCCTGCGGAAAAATTCAATACTGCCATTAAATCAATGTTGCCCGAAGCAGAG
>USAP01000252.1 GCA_900552775.1 uncultured Eubacteriales bacterium
TTTACTGAGAGGTTTTTTTGTCGGAGCACGTATTACAAAATGCGGAAATCTTCTTCGTGCAGACCGCGGTGTTGCAATTAAAAAGAAAAACTGTGAAATCTATTTGGGTAACAGAGTTTTTTTGCATAAAAACTGCAAGCTTTCGGCGTGGGGAACAGATGAAAAAGCATGTATCAAAATAGGCAGCAAAACATATATAGGTGACAGAACCGAAATTCATGCCGGTAAGTGTGTTGAAATCGGCGATGGCTGCGTTATAGCCTGGGATACAAACATTATGGACAGGGATTATCATAAGCTCAATTCCGAAACGGAGATTTATATGCCGGTTCATATAGGAAATCATGTCTGGATTGGGTGCAGATGCCTTATATTAAAGGGCGTTACAATAGGTGACGGAGCAGTTGTTGCCGCCGGAAGTGTTGTAACTCACGACGTTCCGCCCGGAGCGCTTGTCGGAGGCAATCCGGCGAAAATTATAAAGGAAAAGGTTTATTGGAAAGAATGAAGAAAAAATCTGTTGCAGGCTCTATAAGTCTTGTCATGATTATAATGATTTTCTCGCGGCTGCTTGCTCTTTTGAGCGCTCAGGTTTATTTGTCTTTTTTTGGCGCCGGCGGTCAGGAAATTAATATTTATTCGTATGCAATAAGCGTTCCCAATATCGTTTTTAACTGTTTCGGAACGGCAATTGCTACGGTTGTAATACCGATTTATGCTGGACATATTGCCAGGAATGAACAGGTAAAAGCAAAGCATTTTGCGGACAATCTTATTACGATAACACTTGCATTAACAAGCATTCTTGTTCTTTTGGGAATAGGACTTTCCTTTGTTCTCCCTAAATTTACGGCTTTTGCAGACAACGCGGAGGATTATTTTTTTGCCGTTAAAGCGCTCATGATTATGATGCCCGTAATGATTTTTTATGCGCTTAACTATATTTTTCAGGGAATGCTTCAGTCAATCGGAAAATACAACTGGCCGGCTTTTGTGTCGGTTCCGAGCAGTTTGGCGGTTATTTTATACGTTCTTCTTTTGGGGGACAAATTTGGCGTAACGGGGTTGCTTTTTGCAACTTTTTTCGGTTTGGCTCTTCAGGCTGTAATCTTGATACCGCCTCTTTTTTCGGCAGGGTACAGATATAAGCCTTCATTCAATCTGAAAGACAAAGATATAAAAAATGCCGGTAAAATGACACTCCCTGTTATACTTGGGGTTTCGGCGTACCAGTTTAATATGTTTTACAATGTTACCATGATTGCCAATTTTAAGGGAATGGTAACTTTACTTACGTATGTTCAAAATATTACACTTTACATGGTGCTTGCATTTGTATATTCAATCACAGCGGTTATTTATCCTAAGCTTACGGAGCAAGCTGCGGTAAAAGATATGAATGGCTATAAAAAAACACTGACTGATATTACAAAAACTATTATTGCACTTCTTTTGCCTGTGACCTTCGGATTTATAGCTGTTCGCTGTAGGTTGCTTGAGCTTATTGCAAAGTGGGGACAGATAACAGATTCCGATATTAAAGCGGCGTCATATCTTCTTATAATGTATTCAGTCGGGATCACTGCCGTCGGAATAAAAGAAGTGTATGACAGGGCTTTTTATGCCGTTAAAAACACATGGATTCCTGCTGCAAACGGTTTTGTAATCATGGCGGTTAATATTATTTTGAGTTTGATTCTGACGCGTGTTATCGGCGCATACGGAATTCCGCTTGCTTATTCTGCGGCTTCAATAGTCGGCGCCCTAGTACTTATTTTTGCGCTGCGAAAAAAAATAGGACAGTACGGAAAGGGTATACCGCTTTTCTTTATAAAATGTCTTTTATCGGCATTAATAATGTTTGCCGTTGTATATTTCGAAGATTTGAAACTGAACACGATTTTTGCTGCCGATACGTTATCGTTCAGAATAATTAAACTTTTTATTCCGTGTATAACGGGAGTTATTGTATACGGAATATGCGGTTTAATTTTTAAAATTGATTATATAACAAATAT